>NZ_CP128260.1:6095000-6337385 GCF_030344995.1 Pseudomonas fluorescens | reverse complement strand
ACGAAAATTCGGGAGTCGTTGACGAAATGGGCCGGCATTTTAACAGGCTCAGCGATTTGTGCTGCTCTCTCCGACTTGTGACGCAGCACGCGATTCAAATTTGCCGGTTTTGTTACTTTCACGCAGGATGCGCGGTGATTTTGCGGCTAATGTTCTCATTCGTGACACAAAATAACGTTTTGATAACCGTTGTCGTTTGGTCATTGGTAGCCGCAACGGCATAATGCCCGCCGCCCACATCATTGCAGAGTCTAGGGAGTCAGCTTGACTACGCCTGTCGAACCCTTGCGTTTGCTGCTACTGGCCGAAGAGCCAGCGTGGACAGCGTTATTGCGCGAGTGTCTGGCTCCGTTGGGGAGTGCGGCGGTGCTGATCAGCGCGCCGAACTGGGAGTCGGTCAGCAGCCTGTTCGAAGACAACCGCCACGCGGTGTTGTTGACCGTTCCTGCGTTGCAGCCGGCGCCCGGCCGTTGCAGCCTGCCGACGGTATTGCTGTTGGAACACGAGCCGGCGACCGCGCCCGACGGCGTCAGCGATTGGCTGGTGTTCGATGCCCTCGATGCCGGCATGCTCCGGCGTTGCCTGCGGCATGTGCGCGAACGCGGCGTGCTGGAAAACACCCTGCAACGCCTGGCCGAACAGGACCCGCTGACCGGCATCGCCAATCGCCAGGGCTTCCAGACCCTGCTCACGGCGCGCCTCGCCGAGAACGACGGTCGCGGCCTGGCCCTCGGGCACCTCGATCTCGACAACTTCCGCCACGCCAACGACGCCCTCGGCCATCAGGCCGGCGACCGCCTGATCCTGCAAGTCGTCGCACGGCTGAAAAGTCAGCTGGAAGTCGGCGATCAGCTGGCGCGCCTCGGCAGCGATGAATTCGCCCTGCTGATCGACACCCGCCGCGCCCCGCAACGGGCGGAATGGATGGCCGAACGCATCACCGAAGCCTTGGCCGAACCTTACTGGGTCGACGGCGAAAGCCTGTTGATCGGCTCCAGCCTCGGCATCGCCCATGCCCGCGCTCAGGGCGGTGCCGATCCGCTGATGTGGCACGCGCATATCGCCATGCAGCAGGCCAAGAGCACCCAAGGCTGCACTTTTCACATCTTCAACGAGCGGATCAACCGCAACGCGCGAAGCATGGCCGACCTCGAAAGCGAGTTGCGCCGGGCCTTGCGCCGCGATGAACTGGAGCTGCATTACCAGCCGCGCCTGAACCTGCAGGACGGCCAGATTGTCGGCCTCGAAGCCTTGGTGCGCTGGCGCCACAGCGAACGCGGTCTGTTGCCGCCGAGCGAATTTGTGCCGCTGGCCGAGCAGAGCGGCTTGATCGTGCCGCTGGGTTATTGGGTGATTTCCCGGGCCCTGCGCGACATGCAGGCATTGCGCGAGCGCGGACTGCCGGCGCTGCACATGGCGATCAATCTGTCGTTCCGCCAGTTTCAGGACAGCCAGTTGCTGCCGACGCTCAGCCGTCTGATCGCCGAGCGCGGGGTCGAGGCGCAGTGGCTGGAATTCGAACTCACCGAAACCGCCGTGATGCGCCGCAGCGATCTGGTCAAGCAGACCATGGACGCCCTCGGTCGCCTCGGCGTGCGTTTCTCGCTGGATGATTTCGGCACCGGATTCTCATCGTTCGTGCACCTCAACAGCCTGCCGATCACCTTGCTGAAGATCGACAAGAGCTTCGTCGGCGGCATGGAGCAACGCGAAGAGAACCGCAAACTGGTGCACGCGATGATCAACCTCGCGCACAACCTGCACCTGGAAGTGGTGGCCGAAGGAGTGGAGACCCGGGAGCAACTGGATCTGTTGCGAGGATTTGGTTGCGATCAGGTGCAGGGCTATCTGATCAGCAAGCCTTTACCGTTGGCGGAGCTGGTTGATTACCTGGTGGCTGATGCCAGTCAGCCTCCGCTGGGCATTGTGGTCTGACGAAACAGTGGGGGCGGGAGCAAGGCTGCTCCCGCCGACTTGTCATTCTGGCTGAGCGATCTTGAAGCCTTGAGATTGCGGCTCGAGCCGAATCATCCGCTTCATCTTCCATTCGAACGCCAGCGTCAGGCTCACCGCCGCGCAGGCCAGTCCCAGCGCCAGACCCCACCAGACGCCGGTCGGCCCCCAGTGCAGATGGAACGCCATCAGCCACGCCGCCGGCGCTCCGATCAGCCAGTAGCAACCGAGCCCGACCAGAAAGGTGGTCTTGGCGTCCTTGAGTCCGCGAATGCAGCCCATGGCAATCGTCTGCGTGCCGTCGAACAGCTCGAACCACGCCGCCACCGCAAGCAGGCTTACGGCCAGGCGAATCACTTCGGCAAACGCCGGGTCGTTATGGTCGAGGAACAAGCCGACCAGTTGATTCGGCAGCAGCCAGAACACCATCGCAAACCCCAGCATCACCACTGCACCGAAGACGATGCCGACCCGCCCGGACATCCGCGCATCGCTCAATTGCCCGGCGCCGTAATGCTGGCCGACGCGCATGGTGATCGCATACGACATCCCCGCCGGGACCATGAATGCCACCGAGACGATTTGTAGCGCAATCTGATGCGCCGCCAGTTGGGTGCTGCCCATGGTGCCCATGCACAGCGCCGCGAAGGCGAACAGTCCGACCTCCACCGCATAGGTGCCGCCGATCGGCAGGCCCAGGCGCCAGAGTTCTTTCAGGTACTGCCGGTTCGGCCGCGACAGGCCTTCGCGCAATGGGTAGGCGTCATAGGCCGGATGCCGGCGAATGTGCCAGGCCAGCGCCAGTGCCATGCAGTTGGCGACAATCGCCGTGACCAGGCCGATACCGGTCAGCCCGAGTTTCGGCAGGCCGAACATGCCGGTGATCAGCGCGTAATTGAGCAGGAAGTTGGCCACCGTGCCGGCGAGGCTGATGACCATCACCGGGGTCGCCCGGCCGATGGCGCTGGTGAAACCGCGCAGGGCCATGAAGCTCAGGTAGCCGGGCAGGGCGAACGGCAGGGCAATCAGAAACTGCCCGGCGGCGTTGACGTTGGTCTCGGTCTGGCCGAACAGCAAGAGCACCGGTTTCAGATTCCACAACAGCAACCCGGCACCCAGCGCCATCAGCCACGCCAGCCACAGTCCGGCCTGAGTCAGGCGGGCGGCGCCGATGATGTCGCCGGCGCCCTGACGAATCGCCACCAGAGTGCCGACCGCCGCAATCACGCCGATGCAGAAGATCGACACGAACGAATAGCTCGCCGCGCCCAGGCCACCGCCGGCCAGCGCTTCGGGGCTGAGGCGCGCCATCATCAGGGTGTCGGTCAGCACCATCAGCATGTGCGCCAACTGCGAGGCGATCAACGGCCCCGCCAGCCGCAGGATGGCCCAGAGTTCAGTACGCACAGGACGCTGCATGGTTTCACATCCTTATAAAAGAGGGAGCAAGAGACCGTCGATTCTCAGGGTTTGGCGTGGGTTGCACAAAGGGATAAAAAGGATGGGTGGCATGATTAAAACTCATCCTGCGACGATTCTGCTAAGTTGGCGCAATCCCGCCATTGGAGCGTTGTGCATGTCCCGTCGTCTTCCACCCTTGTATGCCCTGCGCGCATTCGAAGCGGCGGCCCGCCACAGTTCGTTCACTCGGGCCGCCGAAGAGTTGTCGATCACTCAGAGCGCAGTCAGCCGGCACATCCGTACGCTCGAAGAGCACTTCGCCTGCCGCTTGTTCCACCGCAGCGGGCGCAACCTGCAACTGACCGAGTCGGCACGCCTGCTGTTGCCGGGCATTCGCGAGGGTTTCGCCGCCCTGGAGCGGGCCTGCAATACCTTGCGCGCCGAAGATGACATCCTGCGCATGAAAGCCCCGTCGACCCTGACCATGCGCTGGTTGCTGGCACGGCTCAGTCGTTTCCGCCATTTGCAGCCAGGCAACGAAGTGCAACTGACCAGCGCGTGGATGGACGTGGACTCGGTGGACTTCAACAACGAACCCTTCGATTGCGCGGTGTTACTGAGTGACGGGCATTTCCCGCCGGACTGGGAAGCCAGCCTGCTGTTTCCAGAGGAACTGATTCCGGTCGGTGCGCCGAATCTGCTCAACGATCAGCCCTGGGACGTGACACGGCTGGCCAGCGCCGAATTACTGCACCCGACGCCAGATCGCCGGGACTGGCGCAGTTGGCTGGAACACATGGGGTTGTCGGATCAGGTGTCGCTCAAGGGCGGGCAGGTGTTCGATACCCTGGAACTGGGGATGATTGCAGCGGCTCGGGGTTATGGCGTGTCCATGGGGGATTTGCTGATGGTGGCCGAGGATGTCGCGCAAGGGCGCTTGAGTCTGCCGTGGCCGACGGCGGTCGCCAGCGGACTAAATTATTACTTGGTGTGGCCAAAAACCCGTCCGGGAGGTGAACGTTTGCGCCGCCTGAGCGACTTCCTGCAAGGCGAAGTCAGCGCCATGGCGCTGCCGGCGGTCACGCGCTTGAGCTGAAACGTTCGAGCCTGCACAATGCCGGCCTTTCGCTATACCCCTGCTGTCCGCTCAAGTATTCGGTTTCACCGCCGAATACGTGCAGGTGGGACCGTCGTGCCGGTTTCACGCATCACCCCCATTATTAGAAGATTCCGAGTCGCGATCAGGGAGGATCAGCGGGCTCGGCCAGGAGCTGTCCATGTCTCAACCTCGCGCTCGGATCGCCTCGCAGCTGGGCCTCGCGCTCGCCGTGATACTGGCGATTGTCATCAGCGGCAGTACGGTGTTCGCCCTGCGTTCGCTGGATACCGCCAACCTCGCCACCCGTGAAGAACACCTGGCCAGCGAGGCACGCCTGCTCGCCGACCAACTGAGCACTTTCCACGGCACACTGCGTGAAAGCACCCAGCGCCTGAGCGGGTTGTTCGAGAAGCGCTTCAGCGCCGGCCTGAGCATTCATCCGAGCGAACCGGTCAATGTCGCCGGCACCCAGACCCCAGGCCTGCACCTGGGCAGCGAAGTGTTGAACAACAACTTCAAGGAAGTTGACGAGTTCAAGCAAATGACAGCGGGCGTTGCCACGCTGTTCGTGCGCAGCGGCGAAGACTTCGTTCGCGTCAGCACCTCCCTGAGCAAACAGGACGGCACCCGCGCCATCGGCACTGTGCTCGATCACGCTCACCCGGCCTATGCGAAGTTGATGGCGGGGCAGGGTTATGTCGGCCGCGCCTTGCTGTTCGATCGTTCCTACATGACTCAATACACCCCGGTGCGTGACAGCAGCGGCAAGGTCATCGCGGTATTGTTCGTCGGCTTCGATTACACCGACGCGCAGAACGCCCAGTTCGACAACCTCAAGCGCTTCCGCATCGGCCAGACCGGCTCGCTGGCGCTGCTGGACGAAAAGAACCAGTGGCTGGTGGCGCCGGCCGGCGTGCAGGCGCTGGATCAAGCGGTTCCTGTGATCAATGATCTGGCGAAAGCGCCAGGTAAAGGCCGGTTCTGGAGCGACAAGTCCGAAGACTTCTACAGCATTGCCGTGCCGTTCGAAGGTGGCCCGTGGTCGGTGGTGGCGAGCATGCCGAAGGCCGAGATTCGCGCGGTGACCTGGAGCGTCGGCACTCAGCTGGCCATCGGCAGTCTGCTGGCGATGCTGCTGGCGGTCGGCTCCGTGGTCTGGTTGCTGCGCAGCAAGCTGGCGCCGCTGGGCGATCTGGTACGTCAGGCCGAAGCCCTGGGTGCCGGTGATCTGAGCGTGCGTCTGAGCGTGTCGAGCAACGACGAAATCGGCCAGTTGGCTCGCGCCTTCAACCAGATGAGCCAGGCACTGTCGACCATGGTCGAGCACATCCGCCGCGCCTCGGAAGAGGTCAACCGTCGTGCGCAGGCGCTGTCCGGTTTGTCCGGTGGCGCGTATGAAGGCATGGAGCAGCAGTCCGGCGAGATCACCAGCATGGCCGGCGCGGTAGAGGAATTCTCCGCCACGTCGCTGAACATTGCCGACAACATGGGCAATACCCAGCGTCTGGCCCAGGAAAACGCTCAGCAGACCCAGATCGGGCGCACCTCGATGGAAGAAGCGTCTTCCTCGCTGGAGCAGATTGCCGGCGCACTGAACACCACTGCGACCGTGATCAACACGCTCGGTCAGCGCTCCCAGGAAATCGGCGGCATCGTCAGCGTGATCACCTCGATTGCCGAACAGACCAACCTGCTGGCACTCAACGCCGCCATCGAAGCGGCCCGTGCCGGTGAGCAAGGTCGCGGGTTTGCCGTGGTGGCCGACGAAGTGCGTAATCTGGCGTCGCGCACTCGTCAGGCGACCGATGAAATCTCCGGGATGATTCATAGCATCCAGCAGGAAACCGGCAACGCCATCAGCACCATGGAACAAGGCAACGTGCTGATGCAGGAAGGCCTGTCGCGCAACGCCAACGTTGCTTCGGCGCTGGAGCGGATCGATGAACAAAGCCGTTCGGCGGGGCAACAGTTTGCCGCGATCACCACCGCGACCCAGGAACAGAGCAGCACCGCGACGCTGTTGAGCAGCAATCTGCAGAGCATCGCAATGGCCAACAGCGAGCAGCGCGAAGTGGTGTCGAACCTCGCAGTTACCGCCAAAGAGCTGGAAGGCCTGGCAGCCGACCTGCGCCAGGAGGTCGACCGCTTCCGTTGAGGCGTCTCTGAAATAGCTATAGCGAGCAGGCTCGCTCCCACAGGGTTTTTGTTGGACCTGTGAGGGCGAGCCTGCTTGCGTTTGGGCCCGCCACAATCTCCGCACTTACTGAGTCGCCGGCCGGTACTGCAACGCTTCGGCCAGATGCTCGCGACTGATATCCGCGCGCTTCTCCAGATCCGCCAACGTCCGCGCGACCTTGAGCAGCCGATGCGCCGAGCGCAGCGACAAGGTCAGTCTTTCGCACGCCGTCTCCAGCCAGGTTTCATCGGCTGTGGATAACTTGCAGTGCTTCTTCAACCCCGGCAAATCGAGAAACGCATTGGCACAGCCCTGGCGTTTTTGCTGGCGTTCGCGGGCCTCGGCGACCAGCGTGGCGGCGCTGGCGCTGTCCTCTCCCGGTTTCACCGCAGGGTTCAACGCTGTCGCCTCCCGCGCCACCGTCAGGTGCAAATCGATCCGGTCCAGCAACGGCCCCGACAGCTTGTTGCGATAGCGCTGCACCATGTCCGGCGTGCACGAGCACTTGCCGCTCGGTTCACCGAGATATCCACAGGGACACGGATTCATCGCCGCCACCAGCTGGAATCTCGCGGGAAACCGCACTCGCTCCTTGGCTCGGGCAATCACGATGCAACCGGATTCCAGCGGTTCGCGCAGTACCTCAAGCACCTTGCGATCGAACTCGGGCAGCTCATCGAGAAACAGCACGCCGTGATGGGCGAGGGTGATTTCGCCGGGTTGCGGTTTTGAGCTGCCGCCGACCAGTGCCGGTCCGGAGGCCGAGTGATGCGGTTGGCGAAAGGGGCGCTGCGGCCAGTGGGTCAACGGCGCGCCGTTGGCGACGGATTGAATTGCCGCCACTTCCAGCGCCTCACTCTCGGCCAGCGGTGGCAGCAACCCCGGTAAACGACTGGCCAGCAACGTCTTGCCTGTTCCCGGTGGCCCGCTGAACAGCAGGTTGTGGGCACCGGCGGCGGCAATCAGCAGCGCCCGTTTGGCGGCCAGTTGACCCTGTACTTCATTCAGGTCGGGATAGGGTTTCGCGGCATGGATCAGCCCGTCCGAGACATAAGGCTCGACTGGTGTATGCCCGTTGAAATGGGCCACTGCTTCCAGCAGATGATCCACCGCGATCACCCTCAGCCCCGAAGCCAGACACGCCTCCTCGGCATTCGCTCGCGGCACCACCAGCGTCCGCCCGGCCTTGCGCGCCGCCAGCGCCGCCGGCAACACCCCGCGCACCGCCCGCACTGCGCCGGATAACGCCAGCTCACCCAGACATTCCACGTCATCGAGCGTCAACGTCGGCACCTGCACACTCGCCGACAGAATCCCCAGTGCAATCGCCAGATCGAACCGCCCGCCATCCTTGGGCAGATCCGCCGGCGCCAGATTCAACGTGATCCGCCGCGCCGGAAATTGCAGCCCGGAATTAATGATCGCGCTACGTACTCGATCCTTGCTCTCTTTCACCGCCGCTTCGGGCAGGCCGACCATGGTCAGCGAGGGCAAACCGTTGGCCAGGTGAACTTCGACGGTGACGGCGGGAGCATCCACGCCAATCTGGGCGCGGCTGTGGACGATGGCGAGGGACATGGTCGTTCCTTGAGTTGAATCGAGGGGCCGCTTCCTGCGGGTTTTTTAAGGGTAGTTGGGGGATGTCGTTTAAGCGGGGCAAGTGGAAAGCGAAAATTTCGCAGGATGTTGCTGAAGCGAGTCGCAAAAAACCTATCCAGTACTACAAGCGGAAAATAGGGACTATTTGTGTAGGAAATAGCGACGGTGTCATTGGGCGGCAGGCCGCGTGAGTAGTCCATTTCTGAAAGTCTTGAGAGAGTACCCAAAGCGCAACATGGCTGATTTGCTTTGATGAGTTCCTCGAATACACTGAAGATTAATGCATAACGTTAAGCTTTAAATTATGATCGTTAGCTTCAGATGTTCTGAAACCGAATACCTGTTCCGTAGCGGTAAAACCCGTTTCTGGTCAGCCATATTGAGTGTCGCGGAACGTAAGCTGACGATGCTTGATGCGGCAGCTGTGTTGGCTGATCTTCGGTCTCCTCCGGGAAATCGACTGGAGACCCTGGAAGGTGATCGAAAGGGGCAATACAGCATCCGGATCAATGCTCAATGGCGAATTTGCTTCGTCTGGGGCCTTAATGGTCCTGAGGATGTTGAAATCGTCGATTATCACTGAGGTGACTATGACTAAGAATGGTATGCGTCCGGTCCATCCCGGCGAGATCCTCAAAGAGGAGTACCTGGAACCTCTGAGCCTTACAGCTGCTGCGTTGGCGAGAGCATTGAGTGTGTCTACTCCAACGGTGAACGACATTGTTCTACAGCGACGAGGTATCAGCGCTGATATGGCGTTAAGGCTTTCAATCTGCCTGGATACCACTCCCGAGTTTTGGCTGAACCTGCAATCGACTTACGATTTGCGAAAAGCTGAAATTGAGAGAGGAGCTTCCATCCGTGATCAAGTGGAGCGGCTGGCGCATTGCGCTTGATTCTGAACCCAAGGTCGAACGGCTGGGAGCTAAACAGTTGCTGTGACTACTTCTCAGAAAACATTTGAAAGGCGTCCTACGGACGCCTTTTTTGCTTTTAGCCAAACCCATGATCGTCCCGCCAGCAGAACAGTCGGTTCGAGCGCTGGTCCACACGTAACGGCAACATCACACGCACTGGCCGCACTTATCTCGAGGCGAAAAAAAACCGCCTTGAGGAGACGGTTTTCAGTTGCAGGCATCGGTGAGGCCAAGGCCTGCGCATCCTTAGCGGACACACTCACGTAATCCGAGGTTATGCAGATTTGATCGCTGGCACAAGCATCAACGATATTCCGCCAACCAGTTGCAGGCTGGGATGAGGCCTCACTCAGCCGGCGGCGTCAGCTTCGCTTCCATTTCCGCCACCTTCGCCTCAAGGCTCTCGAGCCGGGCGCGAGTGCGCGCCAGCACTACCATCTGACTGTCAAACTCTTCGCGGCTTACCAGGTCCAGTTTGCTGAAGGCGCTTTGCAGCAGCATCTTGAACTGGCTTTCGATTTCGGCTTTTGGCAACGGCGTGTCGCCGCTGAACAGGCGGGAGGCGGTGCCGCTCAGGGCGTCGAGGAAGTCTTTGGGCGCGAGCATGGGATATGTCCTGTAAACAATGGCCGGCAGTGTATCACGCAGTGTCTATAGTCATTGGCGCAGGCACGGATGCACGCTTTTCGCGCAACTGGATGCACGGCCACGCACCGTTGTTGTGCGTATCCCGAGTGCCATTTGGGTGATGGCATCTGCGGCAGCGGCCAAGGGATTGAAATCAGTGGTTTTTGGCGAGATGGCAAGCTTTCTGCTTAGTCACCTTCGACCCATGCACTGATGCAGTCGCTGTGACGAATGCAGTGCGGCAGACGGAGCGGGGAGTTTCGTCTGGAGCGGTTAGCTGGCGTCGACAACGAAGCGTTACAAAGCCAGGCACTGCGCTTAGACTTGAGTCGGGTTTGTTTTCCTGGGGCAAGTCCACCAATTCGGGAGAGAGTTTCATGAAGCTAGTCACTGCCATCATCAAGCCGTTCAAGTTGGACGACGTGCGCGAGTCGCTGTCCGAAATCGGCGTGCAGGGCATTACCGTTACTGAAGTCAAAGGCTTCGGTCGGCAGAAGGGTCACACCGAGCTGTATCGCGGCGCGGAGTATGTGGTCGATTTTCTGCCCAAGGTGAAAATCGACGTTGCCATCGACGACAAGGATCTGGATCGGGTTATCGAGGCGATAACCAAGGCTGCCAACACCGGCAAGATCGGTGACGGCAAGATCTTCGTGGTCAATCTGGAACAGGCGATCCGCATCCGTACCGGCGAAACCGATACCGACGCGATCTAAACGCCGCCACAAACCCAACGCCCCAGGAGAAAACAATATGACTCTGCGTAAATTCGCAGGGCTAGGAGCCCTGTTGTCTATCGTAATGCCCGGCCTGGCCATGGCGGCAGACGAAGTGGCAGCTCCAGTCCTGAACTCCGGCGACACCGCCTGGATGCTCACCTCCACAGCCCTTGTGCTGTTCATGACCATTCCCGGCCTCGCGCTGTTCTACGGCGGCATGGTTCGGTCGAAAAACATTCTTTCCGTGATGATGCAGTGCTTCGCCATTACCGGTCTGATCAGCGTCCTGTGGGTCATTTATGGCTACAGCATCGCGTTCGACACCACCGGCATGGAGCAGGGCGTCGTCAACTTCAACTCGTTCGTGGGCGGTTTCGGCAAGGCGTTCCTGGCCGGTGTCACCCCGGCGAGCCTGACCGGCCCGGCGGCGCTGTTCCCCGAAGCGGTCTTCATCACCTTCCAGATGACCTTCGCGATCATCACCCCGGCGCTGATCGTCGGTGCGTTCGCCGAGCGGATGAAGTTCTCCGCGATGCTGATCTTCATGGGCATCTGGTTCACCCTGGTCTATGCACCGATCGCGCACATGGTCTGGTCCGGCAACGGCGGCCTGATGTGGGACTGGGGCGTACTCGACTTCGCCGGCGGCACCGTGGTGCACATCAACGCCGGTGTGGCCGGTCTGATTGCCTGCCTGGTACTGGGTAAACGCAAAGGTTTCCCGACCACCCCGATGGCGCCACACAATCTGGGTTACACCCTGATGGGCGCAGCGATGCTGTGGGTTGGCTGGTTCGGCTTCAACGCCGGTTCCGCTGCGGCTGCCAACGGCACCGCCGGCATGGCGATGCTGGTGACCCAGATCGCGACCGCCGCTGCTGCACTAGGCTGGATGTTCGCCGAGTGGATCACTCACGGCAAACCAAGCGCACTGGGTATCGCATCCGGCGTCGTTGCAGGCCTGGTCGCGATCACTCCGGCCGCTGGCACCGTGGGCCCGATGGGCGCCCTGGTGATCGGTCTGGCGGCAGGCGTGGTGTGCTTCTTCTGCGCCACCACCCTGAAACGCAAACTCGGTTATGACGACTCCCTGGACGCCTTCGGCGTGCACGGTATCGGCGGTATCCTCGGCGCGATCCTGACCGGTGTGTTCGCCGCACCGTCGCTGGGTGGCTTCGGCACCGTCACCGACATCGCCGCACAAGTCTGGATTCAGTGCAAAGGCGTCGGCTTCACCGTGATCTACACCGCCATCGTCACCTTCATCATCCTCAAGGTGCTGGATGCCGTGATGGGTCTGCGCGTGACCGAGGAAGAAGAATCGGTCGGCCTCGATCTGGCACAACACAACGAGCGCGGCTACAACCTGTAAGCACGCGTCGCAAAAAACTTGCCCGGCTTGCCGGGCATTTTTTTGTCTGGAATTTGTCATCCCTGATAAGGCTGAAAGGATTTTTCATACGGCTTTGGTCGTGTTTACGAGGAGTGTTTTTCTGCGGCCAAAGGCTTACATCATTGAAGGAATATTAGGGCCTTTGTTTTTTTCCAGAGCGCGCTAGAATGCGCCCCGAACGTGCGGAGAACTGTATGTGGCAACAGACTCTGATAACCCTGCGGGCACGGCCCCGGGGCTTTCATCTGGTGACGGACGAGTTGCTCGCCGGCCTGCCCGAACTCAAGGCATGCCGGGTCGGTCTGTTGCATTTGTGGCTGCAGCATACCTCGGCGTCGTTGACCATCAACGAGAACGCCGATCCGGCGGTACGTCGCGACTTCGAACGATTTTTCAATCGTCTGATCCCACAAGGAACAGACGGCTATGAGCATAACGACGAAGGCCTGGACGACCTCCCGGCGCACTTCAAGGCCAGCGTGCTGGGCTGTCAGATCAGTTTGCCGGTAACGGCGGGCCGACTGGCACTGGGCACCTGGCAAGGCGTTTACCTGGGCGAGCACCGTGATCATGGCGGTGCCCGTAAAGTCCTCGCCACCTTGCACGGTGAAGGGGCATAAACCGTTGGTCACCAATGGTTACCGATTTTTTTCCGGCGACTTTCGACAGTCGCCAAAGCTGGTCTATAACTAATCTGCTTTTCGCAAGTCATGAGGTAGAACATGAGCGACGATGATCTGGAAAACGACGACCTCGAAGTAGGCGACGAAGACGAGGCCGAAGACGGTCTGGAAGCAGCAGCGGAAGACGTTGCTGAAGACGATGGCGGTGACGATACGCCGGCCCCGGCTGCTAAAGGCAAGGCCAAGGCTGCGGTATCGGTCGACGAGTTGCCGAGCATCGAAGCCAAGAACAAGGAGCGCGATGCCCTGGCCAAGGCCATGGAAGAGTTCCTTGCGCGCGGCGGCAAGGTTCAGGAAGTGGAGGCCAACGTGGTCGCCGATCCGCCCAAGAAGCCGGACAACAAGTACGGCAGCCGCCCTATCTGAGGCGTGTCGCTTGCTTGCTGAAAAAGCCCGCCGTCGCTGCGGGCTTTTTCATGGGCGAAAGAAATCTAGCTGCGGCTGTTCCAGCGGGCGAGCACTGCGGGTAAATCGGTCAGGCTGCGAATCTCGGCATCCGGCAGGCGCTCCGCTTCCCAGACCTTTCCGGCCGGGTTGAACCAGATCGCACGTAATCCGGCCTGCTGCGCCCCGGCGATGTCATCCCCAGGATGATCGCCGATATGCACGGCCGCTTCGGCGCTCACGCCACCGCGCTGCAACGCTTCATGGAACAGTCGCGCATCCGGCTTGGCGATGCCGATGTCTTCGGCACACAGCGCAAACTTGAAGTAGTCCGCCAACCCGAGACGACGCACATCGGCATTGCCGTTGGTGACCACGCCGAGGGCGTAGTGTTTGGCGAGGGTTTCCAGGATCGGCTCGACCTCCGGGAACACCTCGATCTGGTGCCGCGCATGCAGAAACACTTCAAAACTCTTGTCCGCCAGCTCCGACGCCTCGCCGTGGGCGTACCCGGCTTCTTCCAGCGCATGGAACAGCACTCGCCGGCGCAGCGCGCTGATGCGGTGCTTGAGTCCCGGCTCATTGGCCAGTACGCGCTCGCGGATTGACCACAGCTGCTCCACCGGCACCGCGCCCAGATTCGGCGCATGTTCGCTCAGCCATTCGCGCAAAACCGCTTCGGCGCTGATGATCACCGGGGCGGTGTCCCACAGGGTGTCGTCGAGGTCGAAGGTGATCAACTGGATGCTCATGAATCGTCGCCTTTCATGCGTTTGGCCCGTGGATGGGCGCTGTCGTAGACCGCCGCCAGGTGCTGGAAGTCCAGGTGGGTATAGATCTGGGTGGTCTTGATGTCCGAGTGGCCGAGCAGTTCCTGCACCGCGCGCAGATCCTGGGAGGACTCCAGCAAGTGGCTGGCGAAGGAGTGCCGCAGCATGTGCGGGTGCAGGTTTTGCCCCAGTTCGCGCTCGCCGGCCAGTTTGACCCGCACCTGAATCGCTCGCGGGCCGAGACGTCGGCCTTGCTGGCTGACGAACACGGCATCGTCCGCCGGATTGGTCAGCGCCCGCAACGGCAGCCATTGCTCCAGCGCTTCCCGGGCCTTTTTGCCGACCGGCAACAGGCGCGTCTTGCTGCCCTTGCCGAGCACCTGAACCATGCCGTCGGCCAGATCGAGCTGATCGAGATTGAGCCCGGTCAGCTCCGACAGACGCAGCCCGGAGGAATAGAACAGCTCCAGAATCGCCTGATCACGTCGAGCGAGAAAATCGTCCTCCACGGCGCCTTCGAGCAATTGCAGGGCGCGGTCGGTGTCGAGGGTTTTCGGCAGGCGGCGTTCGCCTTTGGGCGGTGCCAGACCCGTGGCCGGGTCGTGATCGCAAAGGCCTTCGCGATTCAGGTAGTGATAGAGCCCGCGCACCGCTGACAGCAGGCGCGCCAGGCTGCGCGAGGACTGGCCCTGGGCATGCAGGCGGGCGATCAGGCTGCGCAGGCGCTGGATGTCCAGGGCCTGCCAGCTGCCGATGTTCTGTTTGTTGCACCAGCCGAGGACTTTGTCGAGGTCACGGCGGTAGGCCGACAGCGTGTGCGGCGACACCTGCCGCTCACTGCGCAGGTGTTCGCAGTAAGCGTCCAGTTGTCGTTCCATGCTCAGCGTACCGAGCGCAGGGAGCTGTTGACCCGTGGTAGCACGCGACCCATGACTTCGGCGATGTAGCTGAGGAACAGCGTGCCGACCGAGCTCTTGTAGTGCTGCGGATCACGGCTGGCGATGGCCAGGATTCCGTGGATGCCCTGATGGCTGACGGCGACCACGGCGGTGGAGCCGATCTGCTTGCGCTGCTCTTCGCCGAACAGGAAGTCCAGCTCGTGTTCACGCAGGCTGCCGCTGACGCTCTTGCCTTCGGTGAGCAGGCCGCCGATGGCGGTCTGCGCGTCGGCGTGGGTCACCCAGCGGCCGACCGGGGCCGGGTTGTCGCCGAGCAGGATCAGGCTGACGAAGGGCACCTGAAAATCCTGGCGCAGGCTGTCTTCGACGCTGATCACCACGTCTTCCAGAGTGGCAGCGTCCATCAGTGCAAGGATCAGGCGACGGGTCTTGTCGAACAGGCGATCGTTGTCCCGGGCGACGTCCATCAAGTGCGAGAGGCGGTGACGCATCTCGATGTTGCGGTCACGCAGGATGGCCATCTGACGCTCGACCAGCGAGACGGTATCGCCGCGCTGATGGGGAATGCGCAGGGACGGCAGCAGTTCTTCATGCTCGACGAAGAAGTCCGGATGAGCCTCCAGGTACGCGGCAACCGCTGCCGCCTCCAGGCTCTCGGACGCTGATTCACCGGACTGTCGGGCGGGTACCTGAGGCTTATCGGTCATGGCTTCTGCTCACTCAAAGACGCACTTGTCCTTCGTATACGCGCACTGCCGGGCCGGTCATCAACACCGGTTGGCCGGGGCCTGCCCACTCAATGGACAGGCGCCCGCCCGGCAGGTCGATCAACAGTGGCGAATCCATCCACCCCTGACTGATCGCAGCTACAGCAGCAGCGCAGGCGCCGGTGCCGCAGGCCTGGGTTTCCCCGGCGCCGCGTTCCCACACGCGCAGTTGCGCGCGATGGCGGTCGATGACCTGGAGAAAACCAACGTTGACCCGCGCCGGAAAGCGCGGATGGTGTTCGATTTTCGGCCCCAGTTCATGCACCGGTGCGGTGTTGATATCGCTGACCCGCAGCACCGCATGGGGGTTGCCCATGGACACCGCCGCCAGATCGACCGGCGTACCGTCGACATCGACCTGATAACTCAGGGCCTGCTCCGGCGCCTGGAACGGAATGTCCGCCGGCACCAGGCGCGGGGCGCCCATGTTCACGCCGATCTGGCCGTCGTTACGCACGTCCAGTTCGATGATGCCGCCCTTGGTCTCGACGCGGATCTGCCGTTTGGCGGTCAGACGCTTGTCGAGCACGAAGCGGGCAAAGCAGCGCGCACCGTTGCCGCACTGCTCCACTTCGGAACCGTCGGAGTTGAAGATCCGGTAACGGAAATCCACATCCGGATTGCTCGGCGCTTCGACGATCAGCAACTGGTCGAAACCGATGCCGGTGTGCCGGTCGCCCCACATTTTTGCGTGCTTGGGCTGAATATGCGCGTGCTGGCTGACCAGGTCGAGAACCATGAAGTCGTTGCCCAGGCCGTGCATCTTGGTAAAACGCAGCAGCATGGGGTTACTCCGGCAGCAGGCTTTCGCCGGCAAACAGCTCGGCCACGGTCTCGCGGCGACGCACTTCAAATGCCTGATCACCATCTACCAGCACTTCGGCGGCACGGCCGCGAGTGTTGTAGTTGGAGCTCATCACGAAACCGTAGGCACCGGCCGAATGCACGGCCAGCAGATCGCCTTCTTCCAGCGCCAGCTCGCGTTCCTTGGCGAGGAAATCGCCGGTTTCGCAGATCGGGCCGACAACGTCGTAGGTACGCGCAGCGGTATCGCGTGGCTTGACCGGGGTCACGTCCATCCAGGCCTGGTACAGCGCCGGGCGGATCAGGTCGTTCATGGCCGCGTCGACGATGGCGAAGTCTTTGTGCTCGGTGTGCTTGAGGTACTCGACCTGGGTCAGCAGCACGCCGGCGTTGGCGACGATGAAGCGGCCCGGTTCGAACACCAGCGCCAGATCACGACCGACCAGACGCTCACGCACGGCCTTGATGTAGTCGGCGGCCAATGGCGGCTCTTCATCGCGATAACGCACACCCAGGCCGCCACCGAGATCGATGTGGCGCAGGTGGATGCCGCAATCGCCGAGGCGATCGACCAGATCCAGCAGGCGGTCGAGTGCATCGAGAAACGGAGGCAGGGTGGTCAGTTGCGAGCCGATGTGGCAGTCGACGCCGACCACTTCCAGGTTCGGCAGGTGCGCGGCACGCACGTACACGTCTTCGGCGTCGGCGATGGCGATGCCGAACTTGTTCTCTTTGAGACCGGTGGAAATGTACGGGTGAGTGCCGGCATCGACGTCCGGGTTCACGCGCAGCGAGATCGGCGCGCGAACGCCCAGCTCGGCGGCGACCACTTGCAGGCGCTCGAGCTCGTCGGTGGATTCGACGTTGAAGCAATGCACGCCGACTTCCAGCGCACGGCGCATGTCGTCACGGGTCTTGCCGACGCCGGAGAACACGATCTTGTCCGGGCTGCCGCCAGCGGCGAGAACACGTTCCAGCTCGCCACGGGAGACGATGTCGAAACCGGCGCCGATGCGGGCCAGGACATTCAGGACTCCGAGGTTGGAGTTGGCCTTGACCGCGAAGCACACCAGGTGCGGCATGCCGGCCAGCGCATCGGCGTAGGCCAGGTACTGGGCCTCGATGTGAGCGCGGGAGTAAACGTAGGTGGGAGTGCCGAAGCGATCGGCGATGGCGGACAGCGCCACACCTTCCGCGAACAGTTCCCCGCCACGGTAGTTAAAAGCGTCCATGGCGATCCCTTAGTAAACGTCGTGCTTGTGTGCCTTGGAGACAGGCTGCTTTTGCGAAGACTGGGCTTGCTCGGCCGGGTCCTGATCTTCATCGGGCAGGTACAGCGGGCCTTTTTGACCACAAGCCGAAACAAGGCAGGCAACCGCGACGAGCGCAGCAAGGGAAGAGATCAGGCGCTTCATGGCGAAATCCTTGAAAATGCGTTAATTGCGCCGGAGTATACCGGCCACCCGGCAGCTTGCCTATGCGACGGAACTCCCGTCCGGCGGGGCTCGGGCTGCGGCGCGGAAACTTTTCCTGCATGGCGGGTGGATATTTCGTCGCCGGGCAGGGCGCTTGGTCGTTATCCTTTGCAATCGGCTGGCAGCGTCCGTATCTTGCGGCGCTTGAGCCTGATCAGACATTTTTTGAGGTTGCCGCAATGAGTTTGTCCGAAGCCCGTTTCCACGATCTGGTCGATGAAACCCAGGAAAAACTGGAAGACATCTTCGACGACAGCGACCTGGACATCGACATGGAGAACTCGGCCGGTGTGCTGACCGTCAAGTTCGAGAACGGCACCCAGCTGATCTTCAGTCGTCAGGAACCGTTGCGTCAGCTGTGGCTGGCCGCCGTGTCCGGTGGTTTCCACTTCGACTACGACGAAGAAAGCGAACGCTGGATGTGCGACAAGAGCGAAGAGCAGCTGGGCGAAATGCTCGAGCGTATCGTCAAGCAGCAGGCCGGTACCGAATTCGATTTCGAAGGCCTGTGATTCTGTGACTGACACCGCGCCCGCCCGTCCGCCGAAGCCGCTCTACAGCAACGTCAGCCCGGCCGTGCCTTCGCCGTGCACCGGCGTGTGCCGGCTGGATGAGCAGAAGGTCTGCCTCGGCTGCATGCGCCATGTCGAAGACATCCGCGAGTGGCGTTCGGCCGATGACGAGCGCCGCCGGGTCATTTGCGCGCAGGCGGCTCAGCGCCGGCAGCTCGCCGGAGCGTAGCTTGTATATTTTTTGAGCTGTGATAGTGTCCGGAAACGCCTCAACCCATCGAGGCCTGGTGAGAACCCCGTCTTTTTTGGCGGGGTTTTGCTTTTTTTGTGTGCAGAAGAAAGGAGTCTGCCCGGATCATGACCGCACCTTCCATCACCCTTACCCGTCTGGACGTGCAACGTCTGGAGCGCCTGATCGACAGCCTGGATGACACGCTGCCGGGCGTGATCGCGCTGCAAACCGAACTGGATCGCGCCGATACCCTGGTCGGTCACGATGAAGTGCCTGCCGATGTCGTGACGATGAATTCCCGCGTGCACTGCCGCGAAGAAAGCAGTGGCAAGGACTACCACCTGACCTTGGTCTATCCAAAGCACGCCAACGCCGACGAAGGCAAAGTCTCGATCCTCGCTCCGGTCGGCAGTGCGCTGCTGGGCTTGAAAGTCGGCCAGCATATCGACTGGCCTGCACCGGGCGGCAAGACCTTGAAACTGACCTTGCTCGAAGTCGAATCGCAGCCGGCCAACGGCGGTGATTTCCCGGAGTAACCCTCCCTAGACCTGCTCGAGCGCCTCGTTCAGAGAGCGTTCCAGGTCGGCCTTGTAACGCAGATACAGATTGCTCGAACTCTGCCCGTCACCGATCACACCCGACAGGTCGAGGTCGGTGATGTAGCAGCGGTAGCGCTCGGTTTCCCGGCGCTGCCCGACGATCTCCCGGGCGACCACGCTGAACAGCTGGTCGCCATGTTCCAGCTCGCTGAATTCCCGTTGATTGCAATACAGCGTGACCTGCACTTCACCGGGTGCGGCTTTGCCGACGATCGCCTGCACGTCATAGAACGGTTTGTTGACCGGCGTCTGCGGTGCCGGGCGCATTTCGACCCGTCGCGCGCGTCCCGGTCCTGATGGCAATAACTGGTAATACAAGATTTCAAGGCTGGCAGCATGGCCCGAATCCATCGGCAGCAGCGCTTCGCGGCGGAACTGGATCGATTGCAGGAACCGTTGCAGCGGCACCAACAGGCTTTGCTCGTCGTGATAGGGCAAGTGCTGTTGCCACAGCGCATTGAACTCGTCGAGCACGTACAGCTCGGCGGTTTGTTCGGTGATCCGGTAGAACACCTGAATGCATTCAGGCTGGCCCATCGGCAGGATCAGCGCCAGGTCGTGGTCTTCCAGCGCCATCGGATCCAGGTGCAGCGGGCTGTAGCGCGGTTGTTCCTCACCCAGGTAATCGAGCAGCGCTGGCAGGGTGGCGAGGGCGACATGGCTGACCTGGCCCGGCACCAGCTCCAGCACGTGGTAATGCTGCTGCACCTGGATCAGGTAGCGATGATTCAGGTCGCTGAGCAACAGGGTCTGTGCGGTGTCGACGATTTCTTCCACTCGGCGGGCGATGAATTGCGCGCGGTTGTGACAGAAGCAGCGCACTCGCAGCGATGGTTGTTGCGGCCCGCGCGGCAGGTTGTTGAGGTAATCGCGCAAGCAGTCCATCAGGGCATGCGGGCCGTCAAAGCGGTTGACCAGTACCTCGTTCCAGCTGTTGAGCGTGACCTGATCGAGGGTCAGCACCAGGTTTTCACGTACGCCGGCGTAGCTCAGTGAGTCCGTGCGTTCGGTGGTCATCAGAATGTTCAGATCGCGGTGATGCTTGAGCGGATCCACCCCGACATTCACCAGCATCAACACTTCGCTCGGCACGGCGGCGCGCAGCAGCGGCTCTTCGGCAACGGTCGACAAGGGCAGGGCGATGCTCTGTTGCAGGCTGCCGAGCAGGTTGAACAGTTCGAATTCGCTAAGGTCGCTGGTGCCGGGGTGCAGGGCCAGTCGGGTGCTGCTGTCGATCACGCCGTTGCGGTGGCACCAGGTCAAAAGCTCCAGCAGCTCGCGGCTGCGCTTGATCGGCGCGAAATGTTCCCACTCGAGCGCCGTCAGGCTGCCGTTGTACAGGCCCCACTGGGTTTGGCCCGGCTCTTTTTTGTTCGGCGATTGCACCAGGGTCAGCGTGTCTTCGGCCAGATCCGGGGCGATGCCGGGGTTGATGAACTCGACCTTGTCGGCCTTGCGTTCGAACGCTGCGTACAGGCGGCGGCCGAGGACGTTGAGGTCGCGCTTGTTGATCAGGCTGACAGTCTGTTCGGTGCGGGCGAACTGGGTCAGGAAGCGGTAGCTGTAATTCAATTCGTTGACCAGCGCCCGGCGTTCGGCGCTGACCTGTCGGACTTTCCACTGGCTGCGGCTGTCGAGCAGCGCCAGTTGCCGCTGGTCCCAGTGCCATTCGCTGGCCAGCCTCTCCAGCAGTGAACGTTGCCAGCTCTGGGTGCGGGTGTTGCCGGTAAGCTTGCGGTTGACCTTGAGGTACAGCGCCCGGCGTACCAGCTCAAGCCGCTCCGGTTCGTTGCGCGCAGTCAGGTACTCCTCGATCCGGCGGTAAACCACCATGTACGGATCCAGCTCGTCGAGGTCCAGCCGGTTGGCGAACACCGCCTGCTTGAAGCGCAGGCTCAGGCACTGCACCTGCGGATGTTCACTGGCGTAGACCTCGGTCAGCAGCAGCTTGAGCACCGACTTGTACGGTGACTCGATGCCCTTGAACAGTTGCCACAGCCCGGCGCCGACGAACTCACCCGGCGGAATGTGTGCCATCGGCCCCAGGTCGAGGGTTTCATCGTTGCGGATGAAGCGTTTGGAAATCAGGGTGTGGGTGTACGCGTCGTAGGCGCGTTCTTCGTAGACCGGCACCAGCCACCAGATCGGCGTGCGCCCGGCGAGCCAGATCGCGGTGCGGTAGAACTCGTCCAGCAGCAGATAGTGCTGGGTGGTGCCGCAATCTTCGGAGCTGAGCTGGGTATCGCGCTCGCCTTTGACGAATCGCACCGGGTCGATCAGGAAGAAGTGCGCCTCGGCCCCCTGGCTGGCAGCCCAGGCTTCGAGCAACTGGCATTTCTTGCGCAGTTCGGCGAGTTCGCTGTCGCTTAGATCGGGGGCGTGGCAGACCCAAACGTCCATATCGCTCTGGTCGGCCTGGGCGAGTGTGCCGAGGCTGCCCATCAGGAACAGCCCATGAATCGGTCGTGGCGGGTTACTGCCGTGACGCGGCTTGTAGGAGAACGAGCGGGTCAGGCGCTGGGCTTCGGCGAGGGCGTCGGCGTCCGGTTCGTAATTCGACAGCCCGGCTGGCGTGCTGCCCGAGACGTAACCCGGCAACAGCGGATGATTGACGTGAAAGAACAGCGGCAGCAGCGTCAGCACACTTTGCTGGCGCGTCGAAAGACCTTCCAGTGCCCGGTCCAGGCGACCTTCGTTGAGTTTCAGAAAACGTGCACGTAGCTGGCTGAGTACCTTGCGGTCGATGCCTTCGTCCAGGTCGGGGCGGATTTCATGGGTGCGGGTCATGTCGGCTCAAACCGGCGCGCAGGGCTCGGAGGCAAGGGGTCTCGGGTGTCCGGGAGTTTAGCGCCTGAGCAGCAGGAGTTTTAAGCTGAATTTGTTTTTTGACGTCAGATTTCTATCGCATGGCGATGGACGACGTTCATGGCTGGCCCGCGGAAATCCCGTGGCAGGGGTTTCCGTGGGCAAAGTCGGGAGGATCAGGCGGTTTGTTGCTCTTTGAGAATCGTCAGTACGGTTTGCACGTTTTGTGCGGCATCGCGACCGAGGCTGGTCAGGTAACCGCCATCAGGCTGGTCCGTCAGTTCTTTTTCGAACAGGCGTTGTGCGGCAGCAATGTGCTTCGGGGCAGCGGTCTGATGAATTTTCAGACCTTCCTGGGAACTGTCCAGGTTGAAGAGTGCGAGGACTTCCAGTTCGGCAACCAACTCAGGGGTAAGCGACATAAGGACTCCAGACTTTCTAGGAATTGGACGACAGCGCCCCTAAGGTGAACCTGCCGGCGCGGCCTGTCCAGTGCGCGTGTCAGGGTTTTTGTTCCGGGGTGGATTCCAGTGTAGTCAGGGGTCGGCAGAAGGCCGCGAAGATGGGTGACAAATTGTGTGGGAGCAGGCCTGCTCCCACGGGGCGGGGCCGTTTACTGCTTTTCCGGTGGCAGTTCCGGCAGTGCGCGCAGCGCGGTTTCGTACCAATCGGTATCGAACGCGCGGTCTTCGTCGAGCATCGCGTCGATTTCACAGGCCAGCACGTGGGCCATCAGGTTCAGGATGTCTTCGCGCTCATAACCGACCAGCGTCAGCTTGTTGAAGGTTGCCTTGGCCGCTGGCGGGTTGTCGCTTTCGATCTGGTTCTCGATCGCTTCGATCAGCGTCGATTCGGTGAACTCTTCTTCATCATTGTCGATGTCAGTCGGCTCGCTCATGGCAGGCTCCTCAAGGAAAGGCGCCAGTTTACCCGCATTCAGCAACGTGATGCTGCTGGCAGGATTCCCGGGAGCGATCTATAAACAGGCACTGCCCACCCCGCACGGCCTGGAGGCTATGTGATGTTCAAGCTCTATGGATTCTCCGTCAGCAACTACTACAACATGGTCAAACTGGCGCTGCTGGAAAAAGGCCTGCCGTTCGAAGAGGTCACGTTCTACCCGACGCCTACGCCTGAGTCTCTGGCCATCAGCCCGCGTGGCAAGGTGCCGGTGCTGGGGGCCGAAGGCGGGTACATCAACGAAACGATGGTGATGCTCGAATACCTCGAAAGCAGCCAGAAAGGTGTCCCGCTGTTACCGACCGAGCCGTTCGCCCGTGCCCAGGTATTGGCAGTGGCCAAGGAGATCGAGCTGTATATCGAGCTGCCGGCCCGTGCCTGTTACGGCGAAGCGTTTTTCGGCACGGCGCTGCCGGAAGCGATCAAGGAAAAAACCAAGGCTGAATTGTTGCTGGGGTTTGCGGCGCTGGGACGTCACGGCAAGTTCGCCCCGTATGTGGCGGGCGACAGTTTGACCATTGCGGATCTGTACTTCCTCTACAGCGTGCCGCTGGCGGCTGCCGTGGGGCACAAGCTGTTCGGTCTGGATTTGCTGGCGGAGATGCCGAAGGCGAAGGCGCTGCTGGAGCGGCTTGAGCAGAATCCGCATGTGCAGAAGATTGCGGCGGACAAGGATGCGGCGATGCCGGCGTTTTTGGCGATGATCGCAGCGAAGAAGTAAATTTTTCTGGTGCTTCGAGATAGCTTTCGCGAGCAAGCCCGCTCCCACATCTGATCTCGATTGGACACCTGTTCGGTGGTCGCAGCAGATCGAATGTGGGAGCGGGCTTGCTCGCGAAGCTTTGGCTTTTAGCGGCTGGCGATCAGCGCCTGACCACGAACCACGGCAGCCTTGACCTGCGCCGGCGCTGTGCCGCCGATGTGGTCACGGGCATTCACCGAGCCTTCGAGGGTCAGCACGGCAAATACGTCCTGCTCGATCTGGTCGCTGAACTGACGCAGTTCTTCCAGGCTCATTTCCGCCAAATCCTTGCCGGTGTCGACGCCGTACTTCACCGCGTGACCGACGATCTCGTGGCAATCACGGAATGGCAGGCCACGGCGCACCAGGTAGTCGGCCAGGTCAGTGGCGGTGGAGAAACCGCGCAGCGCCGCTTCACGCATGATCGCGTGCTTTGGCTTGATCGCCGGGATCATGTCGGCAAACGCGCGCAGCGAGTCGCGCAAGGTATCGGCGGCGTCGAACAGCGGTTCCTTGTCTTCCTGGTTGTCCTTGTTGTAGGCCAGCGGCTGGCCTTTCATCAGGGTCAGCAGGCCCATCAGGGCGCCGAACACACGACCGGTCTTGCCACGTACCAGCTCTGGAACGTCCGGGTTTTTCTTTTGCGGCATGATCGAGCTGCCGGTGCAGAAGCGGTCCGGCAGATCGATGAACTGGAACTGCGCGCTGGTCCACAGCACCAGCTCTTCGGAGAAACGCGACAGGTGCATCATCGCGATGCTCGCGGCCGAGCAGAATTCGATGGCGAAGTCACGGTCGGACACGTTGTCCAGCGAGTTGCCACCGACGGCATCGAAGCCCAGCAGTTGTGCGGTGTAGTCGCGGTCGATCGGGTAAGTGGTGCCGGCCAGTGCGGCGCTGCCCAGCGGCATGCGGTTGGTGCGCTTGCGGCAGTCGACCAGGCGCTCGTAGTCGCGGCTGAGCATTTCGAACCAGGCCAGCATGTGGTGCCCGAAGGTCACCGGCTGAGCGGTCTGTAGGTGGGTGAAGCCCGGCATGATGCTCGCGGCTTCGCGCTCGGCCTGCTCCAGCAGGCCTTTTTGCAGGCGGGTGATTTCGCTCAGGATCAGGTCGATCTCGTCACGCAGCCACAGGCGGATGTCGGTGGCGACCTGGTCGTTGCGGCTGCGGCCGGTGTGCAGCTTCTTGCCGGTGATGCCGATGCGGTCGGTCAGGCGTGCTTCGATGTTCATGTGCACGTCTTCGAGGTCGACGCGCCAGTCGAACTGGCCGGCCTCGATTTCGCCCTGGATGGTCTTCAGGCCATCGATGATGCTGTCGCGCTCGGCATCCGTCAGCACGCCGACCTTGGCCAGCATGGTGGCGTGGGCGATCGAGCCCATGATGTCGTGGCGATACAGGCGCTGGTCGAAAGTGACGGAGGCGGTGAAGCGGGCGACGAAGGCGTCGACGGGTTCACTGAAGCGGCCGCCCCAGGACTGATTGGTCTTGTCAGTGCTCATGAATTCGCTCGTATCGGCTTGAAGAAAGAAGGCGTGAAACGCTGGCGCGGATAATAACAGGGTTGCCAATCCTGTCGCTGACACTGGTCGATACGTTTTTTTCTCATGTCCTCCTCCATAGTCGCCGGTGTCGCCGGGGGATTTGCGCAAGGATATTTTTCGATTGAGCAATATCGGCCCGACGAGCGTCTACAGTAGGACATAGGGGTCGACGTGGCGGCGGATCGCGCAAAGGTCCGGCCACCGACTATAAGAAGAGAGAGGGGTGGGTGTATTGGCCATTGGCATACCCTGCGTAAAACGCAGTCGGCGACGGGCGTCAGGCGGTACGTTGCAGGTGTCGGCAAATATTGCCGGCCGACGTACGGCACTTTTTGGCGCTCGGGCTAGTCTTAGCGTGGATCGCGGTGACGGACGTCACTCCACTTGTCTACGCTATCCTTGTGCGAGACTCACGCAGGAATCCAGCGCAATATGAATGTCCTGATCGTTGATGACGAACCACTGGCCCGCGAGCGCCTCGCCCGAATGGTGAGCGAGCTCGAGGGCTACACAGTCCTGGAGCCCAGCGCCACCAATGGCGAAGAGGCGTTGGCGCTGATCGACAGCCACAAGCCGGATATCGTGCTGCTCGATATCCGCATGCCGGGCCTCGATGGCCTGCAGGTGGCTGCCCGTCTGTGCGAACGCGAAACCCCGCCAGCCGTGGTGTTTTGCGCAGGTCCCGATGAATTTGCCGTGGAAGCCCTCCAGGCCAGCGCCGTGGGCTATGTGGTGAAACCCGTGCGAACCGAACATCTGCATGACGCCCTGAAACGGGCTGAACGTCCCAACCGGGCCCAGCTCTCGGCCCTGACCCGTCCTGCCGCCGAAAGCGGTAACGGCCCGCGCAGCCACATCAGCGCCCGCACCCGCAAAGGCATCGAACTGATCCCGCTGGATCAGGTGGTGTACTTCATTGCCGACCACAAATACGTGACCTTGCGCCACGAAGGCGGCGAAGTCCTTTTGGATGAACCGCTCAAGGCGCTGGAAGACGAATTCGGCGAACGCTTCGTGCGGATCCACCGCAATGCGCTGGTCGCTCGCGACCGAATCGAGCGACTGCAACGTACACCGCTGGGCCACTTCCAGTTGTTCCTCAAGGGCCTCAACGGTGACGCGCTGATCGTCAGCCGCCGGCATGTGGCGGGTGTGCGCAAAATGATGCAGGGGCTTTAGTCCGCAGGCTCCGGGCGGTCCTTCGTTCTTTTCACCAGGCATTGCAGGCCAGGGAGGCCACGCCGTTTCTGATTCAGGTCAAAGTGGATTTGGCTGAGCTGTTATTATCCGCCGTATCTATTCAGTACGGATTGATCCATGTCCTCTCGCGAAATCCGCATCGCCACCCGCAAAAGTGCTCTGGCCCTCTGGCAGGCCGAATACGTCAAAGCCCGTCTGGAAGCAGCCCACCCGGGCCTGCTGGTGACGCTGGTGCCCATGGTCAGTCGCGGCGACAAGCTGCTTGATTCGCCCCTGTCGAAAATCGGCGGCAAGGGTCTGTTCGTCAAGGAACTGGAAACCGCGCTGCTGGAAAACGAAGCCGACATCGCCGTGCATTCGATGAAAGACGTGCCGATGGATTTCCCCAAAGGCCTCGGTCTGTTCTGCATCTGCGAGCGCGAAGATCCGCGTGACGCGTTTGTCTCCAATACGTATTCCAGCCTCGATGCGTTGTCTGCCGGCAGCATCGTCGGCACCTCCAGCCTGCGTCGCCAGGCGCAGTTGCTGACGCGCCGCCCGGATCTGGAGATCCGTTTCCTGCGCGGCAACGTCAACACCCGTCTGGCCAAGCTCGACGCCGGCGAGTACGACGCGATCATCCTCGCGGCAGCCGGTCTGATTCGCCTCGGTTTCGAAGATCGCATCACGTCGGCGATCAGCGTCGACGACAGCCTGCCGGCCGGTGGCCAGGGCGCGGTGGGCATCGAATGCCGCAGCGCCGACACTGAAATCCATGCCTTGCTCGCACCTCTGCATCACGCGGACACCGCAGACCGTGTCACCGCCGAGCGTGCCCTCAACAAACATCTGAATGGCGGCTGCCAGGTGCCGATCGCCTGCTACGCCGTGCTCGAAGGTGATCAGTTGTGGCTGCGCGGTCTGGTGGGCGAGCCGAGCGGCGGCAAGCTGCTCAGCGCGCAAGCCCGTGCGCCGCGTGCCGCAGCCCAGACGCTGGGCGTGCAGGTGGCCGAAGACCTGCTGAGCCAGGGCGCCGACGATATTCTCAAGGCAGTCTACGGCGAGGCAGGTCACGAGTGACCGCCTGGCGCCTGCTGCTGACGCGCCCGGCGGGAGACTGTTCGGCGCTCGCCACCGTGCTGGCCGAACAAGGGTTTTTCAGCAGCTGTCTGCCGCTTTTGGAAATCGCGCCACTGCCGGTCTCTGACACAATGCGCCGCACGATCACGCAACTGCCGCGTTACAGCGCAGTGATTGTGGTCAGCAAACCGGCGGCGCGGATCGCGGTGGATCTGCTCGATTCTCTGGGTCTGTCGACTCCGACAATGCCGTGGTTCAGCGTGGGTGCAGCGACCGCCGCTATCCTTCGGGATCGGGGACTGGATGTGAGCTTCCCCGAGGCGGGCGACGACAGCGAAGCCTTGCTGCAATTGCCGCGTCTGCTGGCGGCGGTGGCCGTGCCCGGCTCGCAGGTGTTGATCCTGCGCGGGGAGGGCGGACGTGAACTGCTGGCCGAGCGCCTGCGCGCGCTTGGTGCTAGTGTCGAATATCTGGAGTTGTACCGTCGCGACCTGCCGGGCTATCCGCCGCAGGAGCTGCCCCGCAGGATTGCAGCGGAACGCCTGAACGGGCTGGTGGTCAGCAGTGGACAGGGTTTCGAGCACCTGCGCCAACTGGCCGGCGATACCTGGCCTGTGCTGGCGCAGTTGCCGTTGTTTGTTCCAAGCCCAAGGGTTGCCGAGCAGGCCAGTGCCGCCGGGGCCCGAACAGTTGTGGATTGTCGCGGCGCGAGTGCCGCGGCCTTGCTGACGGCGTTACGGGAGCATCCCGTGCCCGTTCTCTAATGCAAAGGATGGATACGTGAGCGAAACAACCTTGCCTAAAGATGACGTTCAACCTGTGATCGATGCACCGGTTGATGCACCGCCACCGGCCGCCGAACCGCGCCGAGGCAACGGATTGGCCATTCTCGCGCTGCTGCTCGGCGCCGCCGGTGTTGCGGTGGGTGGCTGGGGTGTGTGGCAGGTGCGACATCTGCAGACCAGCACTCAGAATCAGTTGAGTCAGGTTCAGGCGTTGAACGATCAGGCACAGACCCTGAAACTCAACGAGCAACGACTGACCGAGCGTCTCGGGCAATTGCCCGGCGCCGATGAACTTGCCGATCGCCAGCGTCTGGTGACGCAACTTCAGGGCGATCAGCAGCGCCTCAATCAACGTCTGGAAACCGTCCTCGGTGCCAGCCGCAAGGACTGGCGTCTGGCCGAGGCCGAACACTTGCTGCGTCTGGCCAGCCTGCGTCTTTCCGCCCTGCAGGACATCAGCAGCGCTCAGGCGCTGGTGCAGGGTGCCGACGAAATCCTGCGTGAGCAGAATGATCCCGGCTCGTTCGCCGCCCGCGAGCAAGTGGCGAAAACCCTGGTGGCGCTGCGCAGCACCGAGCAGCCGGATCGCACCGGGCTGTTCCTGCGACTGGGCGCCTTGCGCGATCAGGTCGTTGGGCTCACCGAGCTGGCGCCGGAGTACAAGGATCGCGGCGATTCGCTGCTGGGCCTGACTTCCGATGGCGACGGCGCCAGTCGCTGGGCGCAGTGGTGGGATCAGATCTCGCGCTACATCCGCATCGATTTCAATGCTGACAAAAACGTCCGGCCGTTGCTCGCCGGCCAGAGCCTGAGCCAGGTGCGTCTGGCCCTGAGCCTTTCGCTCGAACAGGCGCAATGGGCTGCGCTCAATGGCCAGGCGCCGGTGTACACCCAGGCCCTGGCCGAAGCGCGTGACGTCCTCACCGGCAACTTCAACCCGGATAACCCGCAGAGCAAAATCATGCTCGAGCAGGTCGCGGAATTGAGCAAGCAACCGGTTACTGTCAACACGCCGGATCTCGCCGGAACCTTGAGCGCGGTACAGGGGTATCTGGAGCGTCGTAACGTCAACGCCGAAGACTCGGTGAAACCCTTCACCAAACCGGCCGCGAGCACTGCACAGGAGGCGACACCATGAAGCGCCTGTATGTGATCGTGTTTCTGGTGATCGCGGCAACGGCGGCGCTGGGCCTGGCGATTGCCGAGCATTCCGGTTACGTGCTGGTCGCCTACAAAAGCTTTCGTTATGAATCGAGCCTGTGGGCGACGCTGGCGGTGGTCGCGGTGCTGTGGCTGCTGGTCTGGGGCATCAAGGCGTTGGTCGAGCTGGTGCTGACCTCCGGCGGTGTGGTCAATCCATGGTCGCGACGCAACCGCAGTCGCCGTGTGCAGGTGGCGATCGAGCATGGTCAGCTCGACTTGGCCGAAGGCCGCTGGGCCAGCGCCCAGCGTCACCTTTATCGGGCGGCTGAAGCCGAGCGTCAGCCGTTGCTGTATTACCTGGGGGCCGCTCGCGCCGCCAACGAACAAGGTAATTACGAGGAAAGCGATCGCCTGCTGGAGCGCGCCCTCGAGCGTCAGCCGCAGGCCGAGCTGGCGATTGCCCTCAGCCATGCGCAGTTGCAGACCGATCGCGGCGATACCGATGGCGCGCTGGTCACCTTGCAGGCGATGCACGAGCGCCATCCGCACAATGTCCAGACCTTGCGCCAGTTGCAGCGACTGCATCAGCAGCGCGGCGACTGGTCGTCCGTGATCCGTCTGTTGCCGGAGCTGCGCAAGGACAAAGTCCTGCCACCTGCCGAGCTGACCGAACTCGAGCGTCGTGCCTGGGGAGAAAACCTGTCCCTCGCGGCCCAGCGCGAAGAGGATGGCGCAGTCGGTTTGCAGTCGCTCAACCGCGCCTGGCAGCAACTGACGTCTGCCCAGCGCCAGGAGCCGGCGCTGGTGCTGGCCTACGCCGAGCAGTTGCGCCAACTGGGCGCCCAGGTCGAAGCTGAAGAAGTGCTGCGCACGGCGCTCAAGCGCAAGTACGACAGCCATCTGGCGCGCCTTTACGGTCTGGTGCGCGGCAGCGACCCGGCGCGTCAATTGCAGACCGCCGAGGGCTGGCTCAAGGATCATCCGGGCGATGCCAGCCTTCTGCTGACATTGGGCCGTTTGTGCCTGCAAGCCAGTCTGTGGGGCAAGGCGCGGGATTATCTGGAAAGCAGTCTGCGAGTGCAGCGCAATCCGGAAGCGTGCGCCGAGTTGGCGCGTCTGCTGGCCCGATTGGGTGACACCGAGCGCAGCAATCTGCTGTTCCAGGAAGGGCTCGGTATGCTGGATGAGCGCCTGCTGGCTGCGCCATTACCCGTAGCTGTTCGAGCGTGATCAGAAAGGAGGAGCGATGCTCCTCCTTTTTTCCCTCGGTGACTGAATTGTTACCCGCAAATCCCTTCCCGAGCAAAGTCCTACAGTGGACTACACCGAATCCTTCTGTGCTTGTCGGGATTTCCCTACACTTCTGATGAAGTGTCGCCAGTGACCTGCCTTGAAAGCCCGAGGCGCTTTCCTCTACCGTAACTGCCTGTCTTTATTGTTACGGATAAGCCATGTCTTTGGCCTGCTCACGCTCCCTGTTCTTTATGGCTTTCACTGCGGGGATTCTGGCCCTGGGAGCTTCCTATTACCTCGAATACGCGGTCGGGCTGGTGCCTTGCAGCCTGTGTCTGGTCCAGCGTCTGTTCATGAGCGTCCTCACCCTTTTTTGCGGTGTGGCTGCGATTCATGGGCCGCAACGTGTCGGTCTGTCGCTGTATTGGATGATGGCATTGCTGACCAGTCTTGGCGGGATGACGGCGGCCTGGCGGCAAGTGCTGCTGCAAAGTGATTCACTGCAAAGGCTGGCGCATTGCGGGCCCGGGCCGGAAGAGATGTTCAGCAGCCTGCCGTGGTTATGCGCACTGATGCGGATGTTCAACGACACTGCCGATTGTGCGGAATTGTCCTGGACGCTGTTCGATCTGAGCATTCCGGAGTGGAGTCTGCTGTTTTTTGTGGGAATGTCGATCCTGGCTGTTTACCAGTTGCTGCGGCAGGTCTGGATGGCTTTGCAGCAACCGCTCAGCGGCCAACCGTCGCACCCGGTGCTGGTCAGGGATTAAACACTTGTATGAACTTTCTCTCCTGCGTACCTTGAAGCCATAGGCGTGCGGGCATAATCTGGCCCGCACGTGTCATTGGATTTGTGTTGCTCGATGACGCTCTGCCTGGCCGCCTCTCAAAGCAATATTCACAAGAAGGGGCGCGGGTGTAGAGCAGCATGACCCACAAGGGAAGAGAGATCGCCATGCTCGAAAGTTGTCAGAATGCTCAGGAACGTTGGGGTGGAGTTCATCTGCTGATCGACCGCTGGCTGCAGGAGCGTGAGGAATTGATCGCTGCCTATGACAAGCTGGGCGCCAAACCTCAGGCGCTGTCCGAGGATCGAAAGCCTTTGCAGGAATTCTGCGGCGTGCTGGTCGATTACGTCTCGGCCGGCCACTTCGAGATCTACGAACAGCTGACGGGCGAGGCCAAGGCCTTCAACGACAAGCGCGGCCTGGAACTGGCCGAGACGATCTATCCGCGGATCGATGTCATCACCGAAAAGCTGCTCGCGTTCAACGACCTTTGCGATGAAGGCAAATGCGTTGCGGAGAAATTCAAGGAGCTGGGCGGCCTGCTCCACGAGCGCTTCGAACTGGAAGACTGCCTGATTGAAGTGCTGCATACCGCACACAAGGAAGAGGATTCGGTTCAGGCCTGAACCGAGCCTCTCAAGACACAGAAACGGTGCGCCTCAGGCGCACCGTTTTTTATTGGGCGATCAACTGGTCGCGCCGCGTAATTCCACTTCGAACACCAGCGGTGTGAATGGCGCGATCAAGTCGCCGGCACCGTCAGCGCCGTAAGCCTGATCCGATGGAATCACCAGTCGCCACTTCGCGCCGACCGGCATGTTCTGCAACGCGGTGCGCCAGCCGGCGATCACGCTGTCGAGATTGAACCACTGCGGCTGGCTGTTCTGATCGAACACGGTGCCGTCCGGCAGTCGGCCGATGTACAGCACCTGCACTTTTCCATCCGGGCCGGCCTTCGTGCCATTGCCCGGTGCCAGCTCGGTCAGCAGGATGCCGTCGGCCAACTCCTTCACACCCGGTTTGGCTTTTTCGGCAGAGAGAAAACGTCGCTCGTTTTCCATCGCCGCTTCAGTCGAAGGCATCGCTGCCTGCTCGGCTGTTTGCGATTCGTGATCGGCGAGGATCTGCTCGATGCGTGCTTCGCTCAGTGCCAACGGCTTGCCTTGATAGGCCTGCTGCAGACCTTCGATCAACGCCTGGATCTGTAGCTGCGGCACTTCCTGACGCAGCCTTTCACCGAGGCTCGCGCCGAGGCTGTAAGCCAGATCGTGGGCATCGTTTGCAGTGGTTTTTTCGTCGGCCTGCGCCACGGAAAAGATCATGCAGAGGGATAAAAAAAGGTAGCGCGACATGGGCACTCTCCGTCCTGAATTGCGGTGGATTATGCCAGCGCGAACGTCTGCAACGGTGAACTGCTTTTGCCAATGCGCAGAAGTTTTTCGCAAGCCTGCAACCGAGTGCTTTCGATACTGTCAACATGCCCTAGCGGCGGTAGCAGCAGAGGTCTAGTATGAGCCGCACTCACGTCAGCCAGGAGGTAAACCATGTCGGCCACCAAGAAGCCTGTAAACACTCCGTTGCATTTACTCCAACAACTCTCGGGCAGCTTGCTCGAGCATCTGGAAAACGCTTGCTCCCAAGCCTTGGCTGATGCTGAAAAACTGCTCGCCAAACTGGAAAAGCAACGCGGCAAGGCGCAAGAAAAACTGCACAAATCCCGCACCAAATTGCAGGACGCAGCAGCAGCCGGTAAAGCCAAGGCGCAGACCAAGGCCAAGGCTGCCGTGAAGGAACTCGAAGACCTGCTTGATGCCCTGAAGGAGCGTCAGTCCGATACTCGCAGCTACATTCTGCAACTCAAGCGCGATGCCCAGGAAAGCCTGAAACTGGCCCAAGGTGTCGGTCGTGTTCAAGAAGCCGTCGGCAAGGCGTTGTCCCTGCGTTCGGCCAAACCTGCAGCGGCGCCTGCGAAAAAAGCGGCTGCCAAACCTGCTGCAAAAGCACCGGCCAAAGCACCGGCCAAAGCGCCCGCGAAAGCCCCAGTGAAAGCTGCTGCAAAACCAGCCGCGAAGAAACCCGCAGCAGCCAGCGCTGCTAAACCTGCGGTCAAAACTACTGCGGCCAAACCAGCTGCTGCCAAGCCGGTTGCTGCAAAACCAGCCGCCAAACCTGCGGCGAAAACCGCTGCTGCGAAAGCGGCTCCGGCAAGAACTGCCGCTGCAAAACCTGCTGCCAAGCCAGCCACCAAAGTGGCCGCCAAACCGGCAGCAAAACCAGCCGTTAAAGCCGCAGCTAAACCAGCTGCCAAAACTGCTGCTGCCAAGCCTGCGGCGAAAGCCGCTGCCAAGCCGGTTGCTGCCAAACCTGCTGCCAAAGCGGCGGCGAAACCAGCAGCCAAGCCTGCGGCAAAAGCTGCGGCCAAACCCGCTGCAAAACCAGCCGCCAAACCGGCTGCCGCCGCGAAACCTGCAACGACCGCAGCCAAGCCAGCGACCGCCGCTAAACCGGCCGCCAAGCCAGCAGCGAAACCTGCTGCAAAACCTGCGGTGAAAAAGCCTGCCGCTGCCAAGCCAGCAGCAAAACCAGCTGCAGCAAAACCGGCCACTGCACCTGCTGCCAAACCTGCCGCACCGGCAACCCCGGCTCCGACTGCAGCACCGGCATCCGCCGCCACTACCTCGACCACCGCAACCACGCCATCCCCGGCGCCGGTGTCGAGCGTCGCCAGCAACCCGTCCAGCGCTTCCTAAGCGCCGGTCGCCGCGACGCGCAGCACTTGCAGCGCGTCGCGGTTCAGGTTGGCCGCCGGGCCGGCCAGCACTTGCAGCCAGTCACTCGATTCCTTCGAATGACGCTTCCAGCCTTGCGCGGCGCCTTCCAGTCGCGACAGCAGCGCACGCTCCGACTCCAGCTCCAATCCCTTGATCTGCTCGCGCATCCCCTTGAGCACCAAATCGGTGTCGGCCAGGGCTTTCCACTGCATGCGCAATGCGCGCAACGGCTGGACCACTTCCCGGTCCCAGGGCTCTGTCAGTTCCAGAAGCTGCCGGGCGCGCACCTCGTCGCACGTCGCCTCGCGTTGTTCCAGCCATAAGCCGCATAGCATCAGGCACACGTTGGCCCCCGCTGATTGCAGGCGCAGGCAGGCATCCTCCACGCCGGGACGGGCGTAGACGGCAAGGGCAAAGCTCCACAGGTCAGAGGACATCGTGCTACTCGCGCCAGTTGCGGGGGAAGCTGGTAGACTCCGCCGCCATTATGATCCGACTTCAGAACCTGACTTTACAGCGTGGCCCGCAACGTCTGCTAGAAGACGCCGAGCTGACCCTGCACGCCGGCCACAAAGCCGGCCTCATCGGTGCCAACGGCGCCGGCAAATCCAGCCTGTTCGCCTTGCTCCGCGGTGAGTTGCACCCGGACTCGGGCGACTGCCTGCTGCCGGCCGACTGGCGTATCGCCCACATGCGGCAGGAAGTCGACACGCTCGAGCGTCTGGCGGTCGACTATGTGCTCGACGGCGACCTGCGTCTGCGCGAGGTGCAGCGTGAGCTCGCAGCGGCCGAAGAGGCCCACGACGGCACCGCGCTGGCCCGCCTGCACGCCGAGCTCGACAGCGCCGACGGCTACACCGCCGATGCGCGGGCGCGCAAGCTGCTCGCCGGTCTCGGTTTCACCAACGAGCAGATGGATCGTCAGGTAGGAGATTTCTCCGGTGGCTGGCGGATGCGTCTGAACCTTGCGCAGGCTTTGATGTGCCCATCAGACCTGCTGCTGCTCGACGAACCGACCAACCACCTGGACCTCGACGCCATCATCTGGCTCGAAGAGTGGCTGAAAAGTTACCCCGGCACCTTGCTGCTGATCTCCCACGACCGCGATTTCCTCGATGAAGTGGTCGATCACGTGGCCCACGTCGATCAGCGTAAGCTGACGCTTTACCGTGGCGGCTACACCGCGTTTGAACGCGCCCGTGCCGAACGTCTGGCCCAGCAACAACAGGCCTACGAGAAGCAGCAGGCGCAGCGTGCGCACATGGAAAGCTACATCGCCCGGTTCAAGGCCCAGGCCACCAAGGCCCGTCAGGCCCAGAGCCGGATCAAGGCGCTGGAGCGGATGGAGGAGCTGTCGGCAGCCCATGTCGATTCGCCGTTCGATTTCGTGTTCCGCGAGTCGACCAAGATCTCCAGTCCGCTGATCGATTTGTCCGATGCGCGCCTGGGCTATGGCGAGAAAACCGTACTGGAGAAGGTCAAGCTGCAACTGACCCCCGGCGCGCGGATCGGCTTGCTCGGCCCCAACGGTGCGGGTAAATCGACTCTGATCAAGAACCTCGCCGGCGAGCTGTCACCGTTGGCCGGGCGCCTGACCCGTGGCGAGAACACCGTAGTCGGCTACTTCGCCCAGCATCAGCTCGACTCGCTGGACGCCAAGGCCAGCCCGTTGCTGCACTTGCAGCGTCTGGCGCCGACCGAGCGTGAACAAACGCTGCGCGATTTCCTCGGTGGTTTCGACTTCCGTGGCGCGCGGATCGACGAGCCGGTGCTGAATTTCTCCGGTGGCGAAAAGGCCCGTCTGGCCCTGGCGTTGATCGCCTGGGAACGGCCGAACCTGTTGCTGCTCGACGAACCGACCAACCACCTCGACCTGGAAATGCGCCTGGCGCTGACCATGGCGTTGCAGGAATTCAGCGGTGCGGTGCTGGTGGTTTCCCACGATCGGCATTTGCTCAAGAGCACCACCGACAACTTCTTCCTGGTCGCAGACGGCAAAGTCGAAGAGTTTGACGGCGACCTCGAGGACTACGCCCGTTGGCTGGTCGAGTACCGTCAGCGCAACGCCCCGGTCAGCAACACGCCGGTCAATCCGGACAAGACTGACAAGAAGGCCCAGCGTCAGGCCGCCGCTGCGTTGCGTCAGCAACTGGCGCCGCACAAGCGCGAGGCTGACAAGCTCGAAGCCGAGCTCGGCAAGCTGCACGAGAAACTGGCGAAGGTCGATGCCAGCCTTGGCGACAGCGACATCTACGAGCCGGCGCGCAAGAGCGAATTGCGTGACCTGCTGGCCGAACAGGCCAAGCTGAAAGTCCGCGAAGGCGAACTTGAAGAAGCGTGGATGCAAGCCCTGGAAACGCTGGAAAGCATGCAGGCGGAGCTGGAGGCGTTGTCTTGATGGAAGCCTTCAAACTTCCATTGCCGGCGATGTGGGTCGAGCCGATCTGGCTCGGCGTGCAGATTCTGCTGATCCTGCTGGCCGGCTACTTCGCCCAGCGCGTCGTCGCCCGATTCCTGACCCGCCTGGGTGAGAAGTATCCGTTCCCGCCGCAGCTGCTGATGCCGCTGCGCGGCGGTCTGCGCTGGCTGATCATGGGCAGCGCGCTGATCTTCGTGCTGGAACGCCTCGGGGTCTCGGCCACGGTGCTGTGGACTGCGTTGTCGGGCTTCGTCGCGGTAGCGGCGGTGGCGTTCTTCGCGATGTGGAGTGTGCTGTCGAACCTGCTCTGCGCGATTCTGATCTTCACAGTCGGCCCGTTCCGTCTCGGCGATGTGGTCGAACTGGTGGACACCACCGACAAGCCCGGCGTCAAAGGCCGGGTGGTGGCGATCAATCTGCTCTACACCACCTTGATCGAAGCTGAAGAACTCGGTACCGGCAGCGCGATGGTGCAAGTCCCCAACAGCCTGTTCTTCCAGCGCTCGGTGCGACGCTGGCGCGGGTCGGATGTCTTCCCTTCCAGCGGTTTCGAAAAGTGATCGGACGCCGGCCACGTTGGTCGGCGGCCGCAACAACCTGCAAAAAATCGGTAGTCATCCAGCCAAATCCGCATTAGCTTTGAGGATTGTCACGAGTCCGAAGTCGAGGTGTGCGATGGAGCTTCAAACATGGCTGGCGTTTTTTGCCGCCTGCTGGGTGATCAGTCTTTCTCCGGGTGCCGGCGCCATTGCGTCGATGTCCAGCGGCTTGCAATACGGTTTCTGGCGCGGCTACTGGAATGCCCTGGGCCTGCAGATCGGCCTGGCTGTGCAGATCGCCATCGTCGGCGCCGGTGTCGGCGCGATCCTCACTGCTTCTGCCACCGCGTTCCATGCGATCAAATGGTTCGGTGTCGCCTACCTGGTTTATCTCGCGATCAAACAATGGCGCGCACTGCCGATGGACATGAGTGACGACGCGGCGGTTCGGCCGATCGGCAAGCCGCTGGCCCTGGTGTTTCGTGGTTTTCTGGTGAACATCAGCAACCCCAAGGCACTGGTGTTCATGCTCGCGGTGCTGCCGCAGTTCATCAATCCGCATGCGCCGCTGTTGATCCAGTATGTGGTGATCGGCGTGACCATGATCGCGGTCGATCTGATCGTCATGGCCGGCTACACCGGTCTGGCGTCGAAGGTGTTGCGCCTGTTGCGTACACCGACCCAGCAGAAACGCATGAACCGCACGTTTGCCGGGCTGTTCATTGGCGCGGCGGCGTTCATGGCGACGTTGCGCAAAGCTGCTGCGTAAAGCGTACAGGCATAAAAAAGGCGACCTTTTCAGGTCGCCTTTTTCGTTTCCGGCGGTTGATCAGCGCAGAATCACCGGCGCCGTATCACGCGGCAGATTGTTACGCTGCTGCGGTTCACGCGGCTGCTCGTAACCGCCACCGCCGAGCTGCATGCTCAGCTGTCCGGCCACGTCTTCGCCCAGTGCCTTCGACACGTCACGCACCACCCGTGGGCGATTGAGCGAGATCTTGATGTCGCGGTGGTTCACCAGCTTGGTGTCCTGCGCCTCACCCATCGCCGTAAAGGCCGAGGTGATTTCGAAGGTCTTGGTGTTGATCAGGCTGAAGTCAGCCACCAGCGTCAGGCCCAGCACGGCGGAATAACTGTCGGTGTTCGCCAGCTCGTTCACGTCCTGGGTGAAGTCGATGTCCGACACGGTGCCGAACAGCACGTAGTCGGCACCCTTGAAGTTGCCGGCCTTGATCCGCTTGATCACGTCGTAGACATCGCCCTTGGAGGACGCGGTGTACGGCGTGCCCTGCACCAGCTGGAACATGCCGGTGCGCAGGATTTCACCCTTGATGTCGCCGGTGAACTTACGCAGTTCGGTCTGTTCGATGTAGCTGGTGGTGGCTTCGAGCTCGTTATAGCTCGAAGACCCACTGGCGCTGTAATAACCCTCGCGGTAATTGCTCTGGGCCGAAACGATGTGGATGTATTGCTCCACGCGCTCCTGGTACGCCAGATCCGTGACCGCGACTTTCGGGGCCGCTTGCACGCTGAACGCGCAAGCCAGGGCCATCATGCCAATCCATGTGCGCATCGATTAACGCTCCGTGGTTTTGCGGATCTCTTTCTCGTCCATCCACTCGGCCAGACCGCTTTCAACGTCGATCAGTTGCAGGCTGAATTTGTAGAAGACGTCCTTGTAGTCGCTGCTGCGCTTGACGATCGAGCTGATCGAACCTTCAAGACGGTATTTGGCAGCGATCATGTTGCCAGTCTTGGCCACGGTGCTCTTCTTGTACAGACCGCTCTGGTTTTGCAGCTTGAGCTGGTCGACCTGGCTCTGCATCGCGGTGTTGTCGCTGGCGAAACGGGCGGTGCCGGACTTCATCAGCTGGGTCTTGATGCTGGTGGTGATTTCGCGGGTGTCGATGTATTCGCTGGTCTTGTTCTTCACGTCGTAGACCTGCACCACAGGGCGGCCCTGCAGGATGCCGGACTGGGCCAGGGAACGGGTCATCGACTCTGCGATCATCTGCAGGTCGGTGGAACCGAACTCGTTGGTCACGGTTTCAACGGCCTTGGTGTCGCCGTAGCTGATGTTCTTGCTGCCCAGGGTCGGCGAAGTGTTGGCGCAACCGGAGGCCAGCAGGGCGAGGACGGCGATGAAGGAAAAGCGTGCAAACATGGGAATGCTCTCTGAATCGGGAATAGGGTGTCGGGCTTACGGCGTCTTGAGTTCCAGACGGAAGTCCACGGCTTTCGGCGTCGGGGCGATGCCCTGGATGAAGCTGGTCTGGGCGCCGTACATCATCTGGCTCTTCCAGACTTCTTCTTCGGCGATCGGGAAACCCTCCGCGCCGAGCCAGGCGAAGCGGTAGTAGAACGTCTTGTTGCTGTTGAGGGTGTTGCTCAACTGCACGTTGACGGTCATGAAGCCGTTTTCGCGGGCTACGCGCATCGCGCCGACCACGATGTGTTTCTGCGGGCCCATGGCCACGACCTTGCTCGCGGCGCTGCCCGGCTCAGGTGGTGGCGGGGTGGCGCAGCCGCTCGCCAAAAGGGCGAGGGCGGCGACGGCGATGAGTTTGAAGCGCATGCAAAGACTCCGTTCTTAAGGTTGTTTGAGGCTGGCCACGGCGGTGGCGCCAGCACTCGGGGTCACGTGGGCGGCGAGGCCGGCGGCGAATACCTGATTGCCGACGGCGCGCAGGGTGATCACCTGGTAACGCTGATCGACGGTCACCTTGACCTGAGAGCCACCGACGGCGCTCGGCAGAGTAACCTGGTGCTCACCCTTTTTCAGGCGCAGACGGACCACTTGAGTGGTGTCCGGCAGGGTGCGCCATGTACGGGTATCGGCACCTTCGAGCACAGCTGAAGAAATACCGACCGCCAGACCGGCCAGCGGGTTGGTTTCGTTGATCTTCTTCTGCGCCACGCCTTTGGTGATCGCGCGCACGGTGGTGCGCAGGATGATCCCCGGCATGTCATCGCGCAGGGCGCGGCGGGACATGGCGGTGGTGCTGTTCAGTGCGGTCAGGTCGACCTGTTGGCCATCGACACCGATCTGCGCGAACGGCGCGGTGGAGGTGTCAGGCTTGATGATCGGGAACGACAGCGGGGTGATCACCACGTTGTTGGAGATTGGCAGCGGCAACGGCACGCGGATCGAATCGCGGGCCGGCGCCAGACCGCTTTGCACCACGATCAGGATGTCGCTGTCGTCGCTCTTGACCGGCTTGTCGAGGTTGACCAGCGCCTGCTCCAGCAGCGGCGTGTTCGGGCGCAGTTCGGCAGCCTTGCGATAGCCCGGCGCAGCGAGGTCTTTCTCGCCCAGGGCTTCATAGACGAAACCGGCCAGGTAGTGGCTGAACGCACTCTGGTAGCTGTTTTTCAGACTGACCACTTCCGGCGCGTCGAGGCTGGCGACCGGGTAGCCCTGCAAGTCCTTGTACTCGGTCTTGATGCCTTCTTTCTCGGCTTCCTCTTCGCTCTTGAGGTATTCCTTGTCGCGCAGGTCGGCGATCACCGCTTCACGTTCGTGCGTCTTCTTGATTGCGGTGCGGGCGCCGTCGAAATCGTTGACCGCCAGCAGGTTCAAAGCCATCTGCGTGGTCAGCATGACTTTTTCGTAGTCGTAGCCTTCGTAGCGGCGGACCTTGTCGTTGACCAGGAAACTGCCGAACTGGGCCAGGTACTTGTCGGTGTCGAGCTTGACCGAATCTTCCCACTTGCCCACCACCTGGTCGGCGCTGGTCCAGGCATTCTGGCTGCCGGACAGATCGCCCTTGGCGCGCAGCAGTTCACCCTTCTCGAAGTAATAGAGCAGGTCCTTGTCCGGGCCGGTGTTGTTCTTTTCCAGCAGGGTCAGGGCGGCGTCAACGTTGCCGGTGGCCAGTTGCTGGTTGGTCTGGGCCAGTTCGGAATCGTAGTTGCGAAACGCCGAACAGCCGGACAGCAGGGTGACAGCGCTGAGCGCGATCAGAGTGGGAGCGCGGAATGCCATGGGGTACTTCTTCCATGAGTAGCGACAGCCTCGGGTGCGGGTCGGGCTGCTGGGACCGATCGGCAGTGGCGTTGGCCTCCTGCCAATTCCTCATAAAAAGAGGAGCTTTAATGCCGCATCGCGATAGCGCGGGCGCGGCATTATATGCGGGCGATGCTGGCTATGTAATAGCTTTTTAATTGCACTGGTTAGTCAGGTGCCATTACTTGTCGGGCAATCTGGCGTTGCCGATGACGTTGGCGACATCTCTCAGAACCCGCAGGTTGACCAGCTGGTGATCGCGGTCGATGCGCAGGGTGACCGAGGACGCTCCGGGTGCATCGGGCGCATTGGGCGCATTGAATCGATGATCGCCTTTCTTCAGTCGAATGCGTGCCACCAGTGTCTTGTCGGGGAGCGTGCGCCACGTTCGGGTGTCGGCCTCCTCAAAGGGGTCGTGCTCGGTGACGACCAGCGAGGCCTTGGCCGGATTGCGTTCGTTTTCCTGGGCCTGGGAAATGGCAGCCATGTTGGCGCGGAACATCGCCCGGGAAATGATCGCCGGCATGTCATCGCGCAGCGTACGAAACGCCATGTCGGTGACACTGTTGATCACGGTCAGCGGGTGTTTGCGGCCATCCACCATGATGTGGTCGAACGCCGGTGTGATGGTGTCCGGCACCAGGATGGGAAACGAGATCGGCGCGATAATGACCAGGTTTTCATTGAGCCGCACCGGGATCGGCACCGTTACCGAGCTGCGGGCCGGCGCCAGACCGCTCTGCACGACGATCAGAACATCGCTTTCATCATCCTTGGCCGGCGGTTTGTCGAGATTGCGCAGCGCCTGCTCGAGGAAGGGCGTGTTCGGGCGCAACTCGATCGCCTGGCGATAACCCGGTGCGGCCAGATCCCGTTCACCCAGCGCTTCATAGGTGAACCCGGCCAGGTAATGGCTGAAAGCACTCTGGTAGCCGTTCTTCAGTTCAATCACCGCCGGCGCATCCAGGGTGGTGACGGGATAGCCCTGCAGATCCTTGTATTGCACGACGATGCCTTGAGCTTTGGCCTGTTCCTCAAGCTCTTCGTACTGGCGCTCCCGCTGGCGGGCGATCAGTGCTTCACGTTCGTGAGTCTTCTTGATGTCTGCCCGTGCGCCGTCGAAATCACTTTCACCCAATTGGTTGAGGGCCATCTGTGTGGTCAGCATGACTTTTTCGTAGTCATAGCCTTCGTAGCGGCTGAGCTTGTCGTTGACCAGCAGGGTGCCCATTTCATAGGCAAACCGGTTGAGCAGCTTCATGGGGGCGGAAGGCACGGCTTCTTCGCGCTGGAACACCATCCGGTCTGCGCTGCGCCAGGCTTTCTGGCTCTGCGGGCGTGCGTTGGCGAAGCTGAGAATCGAACCCTTCTCAAAGTAGTAGAGCAGGTCCTTGTCTTCCCACGGGTTGTTCCACTCCAGCACATCCAGGGCGCCCTGATAGTCGCCGAGCATCAGCCGGTCGTTGGTCTGCTGCATTTCCAGGTCGTAATTGCGGTAGGCGGCGCATCCGCTCAGTTGCACAAACGTGCTGAACAACAGGCAAAGCAGCAAGCAGTGGCGCATGGAGGCAAGTTCTTCCTTGAGCGAAGAGGCACTGAGGGTGCGGGCATTATAGGGTTGGGTGATGGCCATGTGCTGTGCTGTTTTTGACAGATCAGATTGGTGCTGAAAATGCACAGATCATGTTCGGGATCCGCCGTTGTTGGTAATCAGGTGCCTTTCTAGACTGGGCGCCAACCTCCAGCACCTGTACAGGAATCGCACCATGACCCTGACTCAAACGCCGCGTTTTGCCTCGTTCTTCAAAACCTTTTTCGCCGGTCTCGGCCTCGCGGCAGCCAGCAGTGCGATGGCCAGCGCAGCCGCCGATCCATCCGCCCATCCAACCTTGCGCACCCTGTCCGGCGCGGCGCCGATCGAGCGCCTCGACCCGAAGACCACTGTGCTTGTGGTGATCGATTTCCAGAACGAGTACTTCAGCGGGCGTCTGCCTATTCCCGACGGCATCGCAGCCATGAACAAGGCTCGTGAGCTGATCCGCTTTGCCGATCAGGCGAAGATTCCGGTGTTCCAGGTCCAGCACGTTGCGCCCGCCGGCTCGCCGCTGTTCGCGCAGGGCGGCGAGACCGTGAAGTTTCATCCGCTGATGCAGCCGAGGGCGCAGGATCACGTACTGCAAAAGTCCACTGTCAGCGTGTTCGCCAGCACCGACCTCGATCGGCAGCTCAAGCAGGCCGGCATCAAGACCGTGATTTTCGCCGGTCTGATGACCCACGCCTGCGTTGCCGGCGGCGCCCGGGACGCCGCGCCATTGGGCTATAAGGTCGTGGTAGCATCCGACGCTTCGGCGACTCGGGCGATCACCCGCGTCAACGGCGACACCGTCGACAAGGACAGCCTGCACCGCGCGGCGCTGGCCGAAATCGAGGACACCTTCGGTGACGTCATGATCACGCAGCAGATCGTTCGCCTGCCACTCGACTGAGGGCTTCGATGAATCAGCTGTTGGCCATGCGCGCGTTCCGTTGCATCGTCGAGTGTCGCGGCTTCACTGCCGCCGCCGAGCGGCTCGACACCACGCATTCGACGATCTCCCGCCAGCTCCAGCAACTGGAGGCGGAGCTAGACGCGCGCCTGATCAACCGCAACACCCGGCGGTTCAGCCTGACCACGGCGGGGCAGCAGTATTACGCCGCGTGCGTGGACATTCTCGATCGCCTCGATCAGGCCGCGCTGGCGGTCGGGCAGGCCCGTGAAACCCCCAGCGGACTGTTGCGCATCAGCGCGCCGGTGGTGATCGGCACGCTGGAACTGGCGAGCTGGCTGCCGGCGTTTCAGCAGCGTTATCCCGAGGTTGAGGTCGATCTGTCCTGCGATGATCGTTTTGTCGACCTGATCGCCGAAGGTTTCGACGTGGCGCTGCGTATCTGCGGGCCGCTGGCGGATTCATCCCTGGTGGCGCGTCTGCTGACGGTATCCGAGCTGGTACTGGTGGCCTCGCCGACCTACGTCGCGCGAAACGGTCTGGTGCGCCAGGTGAGTGAGCTGGCCGACCATCAATTGCTCGCGTTCGTCGGCGGTGGCGACTGGTCGCTGACCGATGCGCGCGGGCTGACGACAGCGGTGCGCGCCCAAGGGCGGTTCAAGGCAGACTCGATCAGCTCGCTGCATGCGGCGGCGCTGGCCGGAGTCGGGATTGCCGCGTTCACTCGGGCCACGGTGCAGGACGATCTGCTGCGTGGCCGGCTGGTGCAGATCCTGCCCAACTACAACCTCGGCCAGCGGCATTACTTCGCGCTGTATCCCCATGCCCGGCACGTGGCGCTGAAGGTGCAGGTCTTCGTCGACTTCATGGCCGAACACTATCGCAAGACGAGTACACCCTTGCGCTAAAACCCGTCGGGTAGCCAAGAAAGCTTGAGGGAATCGCGCTCGACGTGAACAATATGTAACTTCGCATTTCCACTTGAGACTCATTCATGACTGCCGCGTCCCGATTTCTGGCCTGGCTGGTGTTCCCGTTGTGCGCCCTGAGCAGCTTCAATCTGCTGGCCGACACCGTGGAAGGCGCGCCGCAAGCGCTGCACCTGCTCGATTACATCAGCGCTGATTACCCGCCGACGGTAGAGGCTGGCAAGGTCATCGACGACGGCGAGTACCGCGAGCAGCTGGAGTTCACCCAGGTGCTGCAAGGGCTGATCGCCGGCCTGCCGGCCAAGCCGGAGAAAGCGGCGCTGGAGCAGGGCGTCACTGCCCTGCACGCCGCGATCACTGCGAAACAGGACGGTGCGGACGTGGCCCGTCAGGCCCGGCAGCTGGGGGCGAAACTGGCGGTGGCCTATGAAGTCAGCCAGGCCCCGATCATCACCCCTGACCCGACCCGTGGTGCGCCGCTCTACGCACAAAATTGCTCGGTGTGTCATGGTGAAACGGGTGCCGGCGACGGCCCGGCAGGTCTCGGCATGACGCCGGCGCCGGCCAATCTGCGCGACGCTGCGCGGATGGATCACCTGAGTCTGTACGCGATCTACAGCACCCTCGGTCAGGGCGTCGAAGGCACTGACATGCCAGCCTTCGCCGATCAGCTGGATGATCGTCAGCGCTGGGACCTGGCGACCTACATCGCTCAGTTCAGCGCCGATCCGGCCACGGCCAAATCCGACAAGACCTACAACATCGCCGATCTGGCTCGCCAGACTCCGGCTGAAGTGCAAGCTGCCGAAGGCGCTGAAGCCGCCGCGATCTTCCGCGTGCAACGGGCGCAGCCGCCGCAGGTCAAGCGCGGCTCGGCACAGCTGCTCGACTACACCGCCGCGACGCTGGACAAGAGCCTGACGGCGTACCGCGCCGGTGAGCACGATCAAGCCTATGACCTGTCGGTGGCGGCGTATCTGGAAGGCTTCGAACTGGTCGAAAGCTCGCTGGACAACGTCGACGCCAACGTGCGCAAGGACACCGAAAAATCCCTGATGGCCTATCGGCAATCGCTGCAGGACGGCTTGCCGGTGGAGCAGGCCGAACAGCGTCTCGACGCGGCCAAGGCCAAACTCAAGGAATCCGCCGGCCTGCTGGGCAGCGATGGTCTGAGCTGGTCGCTGAGCTACATCTCCGGGCTGCTGATTCTGCTGCGCGAAGGTCTGGAAGCGATTCTGGTGCTGGCGGCGATCCTCGCGTTCCTGCGCAACACCGGCCAGCAATCGGCGGTGCGCAGTGTCAACGTCGGCTGGGGTCTGGCGCTGCTGGCGGGTCTCGGGACGTGGGCGCTGGCGGCGTATGTGATCGATGTCAGCGGCTCCCAGCGTGAACTGTTGGAAGGCGCCACGGCGCTGTTCGCCAGCGTCATGGTGCTGTGGCTCGGGGTCTGGATGCACGACCGTCGGCACGCGGCGGCCTGGCAGGACTACATCAAGCAGAGCCTGGTTGGCGGAGGCGGGCGTTTTGGTTTCGCGATCCTGGCGTTCTTCTCGGTGTACCGCGAGCTGTTCGAAGTGATCCTGTTCTACGAAACCCTGTGGCTGCAGGCAGGTCCCGCCGGGCATAACGCGGTACTCGCTGGCGGTGCAACGGCGCTGGTGCTGCTGTTCGGTCTGGCGTGGGTGATTCTGCGCGGCTCGGCAAAACTGCCGCTGACGCTGTTCTTCAGCATCAACGCAGCGCTGCTGTGCGCGTTGTCGGTGGTGTTCGCCGGTCACGGCGTGAAGGCGTTGCAGGAAGCCGGGATCTTTGGCACTCGTCCGGTGGCGTTCTTCGATTTCGACTGGCTGGGGATTCATGCCGATGCCTATTCGCTGACGGCGCAGGCTGTGGCGATTGCGGCGATTATCGTGTTGTACGGCCGCAGTTGGGTGGCTGAAAAGCGCCGCGTGGCGGCTTGAGATGATGCGCGTATGGATCGATGCCGACGCCTGCCCGAAGATGGCCAAGGAGCTGGTGGTGAAGTTCGCCCTCAAGCGCCGCTTCGAAGTGGTGCTGGTGGCGGGGCAACCGCAGAGCAAACCGGCGCTGGCGATCGTCAAGCTGATCGTGGTGCCGAGTGGCCCGGATGCGGCGGACGATTATCTGGTGGAGCACGCGGTGCCGGGCGAACTGGTGATTTGCAGCGACATCCCGCTGGCCGACCGGCTGGTGAAGAAGGGGGTGGCGGCGCTCGACCCACGAGGCAAGGAGTTCGACGCGCAGAACATGGGTGAGCGGCTGGCGACTCGCAACCTGTTCACCGATCTGCGTGAGCAGGGCCAGGTCAGCGGCGGCCCGGCACCTTTCGGTGACCGGGAGAAGCAGGCGTTCGCCAATGCGCTGGACCGGATCCTGACACGGCTGGCGCGCCAATCCTGAGTTGATTGATCGTTCCCACGCAGAGCGTGGGAACGATCACCGCCGCCAATCAGGCGTCGTTTTCGTGGGTCAGTTCCAACACCCGATCCACCAGTTTGTTGATCCCCGAAGCCGCCTCGCTGATTGTCTGCGCCAGCATGTACGCCGGGGTGGTCACCAGTTTGCGCGCCTTGTCTTCGATGATGTCGGTTACCGCACAGTCTTCGTGGGTGGCGCCCATCTTGTTCATGGCGGCGGCCGTGTCGGCATCGTTGCCGATGGTGCAGGTCACGCCCGGGCCGTAGATCTTCGCGGCCAGCGCCGGCGAGATGCAGATCAGGCCGACAGGCTTGCCCGCTTCGGCAAAGGCTTCGGCCAGCGCCAGCACTTCTGGCTGTACGGTGCAGCCGGCGCCTTCAATGGCGAAGTTCGACAGGTTCTTCGCCGCACCGAAACCGCCGGGCACGATCAGCGCATCGAAATCCTCGACATCGGCCTCGCGCAGATCCTTGACGTTACCCCGGGCGATGCGTGCCGATTCCACCAGCACGTTGCGCGACTCGGGCATTTCTTCACCGGTCAGGTGGTTGATCACATGCAATTGAGCGATGTTCGGGGCGAAGCACTGCACCTGAGCGCCGCGCTGGTCGAGGCGCAGCAGGGTGATGACGCTCTCGTGGATCTCGGCGCCGTCGTATACGCCGCAACCGGACAGGATCACTGCAACTTTTTTGCTCATGGGTTTCTCTCCAGATTCATGGCGTTAAATGTCCACTAAATTGGCGTTCGTTGCCATAGGGTGAAGCCGCGGCTACACCTAGGATCTGTGCTACAGATTTCGACCAGGGCACGTCATGAACTTCATTCTGTATGCGGTGCCGTTCTTCTTCGTATTGATTGCGGCCGAGCTCATCGCCGACCGCTGGCGCGGGGTGAGCAACTATCGCCTGGCCGATGCGGTGAACAGCATCAGCACCGGGGTGTTGTCGACCACCACCGGCCTGCTGACCAAGGGCGTGGGACTGGTGACCTATGCGTTTGCCCTGGAGCATCTGGCGCTGGTCAGGTTGCCTGCGGACAGCGTCTGGGTCTGGGTGTTTGCCTTTGTTTTCTATGACTTCTGCTATTACTGGCTGCATCGCATGGGCCATGAACGCAATATCCTCTGGGCCGCGCATTCGGTGCATCACCAGAGCGAGGACTACAACCTTTCCACGGCCTTGCGCCAGACCAGCACCGGGTTTCTGCTGGGCTGGATTTTCTACCTGCCGATGGCGGTGCTCGGGGTGCCGTTGCTGGTGTTTGTCAGTGTCGCGGCGCTGAATCTGCTCTATCAGTTCTGGGTCCACACCCGGCACATTCCCAAGCTCGGCTGGTTCGAGTGGTGCTTCGTCACGCCGTCCAATCATCGGGCCCACCATGCACAGAACGCTCTCTACATGGATCGCAACTACGGCGGGGTGTTCATTATTTGGGACCGTCTGTTCGGCTCGTTCCAGGAAGAGGACGACAACGAGCCGGTGATTTTCGGCGTGACCACGCCGTTGGCGAGCTGGAATCCGTTGTGGGCCAACCTGCAGTTCTACGCGCAGCTATGGGACGACGCGCGCCGGGCCGAGCGCACCTGGGACAAGATTCGGATCTGGTTCATGCGCACCGGCTGGCGTCCGGCGGACGTCGCGGCGAAGTACCCGATGAGCAAGCCGGACTTGAGTCAGTTCCGCAAATTCGAGGTGCCGCTGGACAGCCGTCAGCAGTGGTACGTGGGGTTGCAGTTTGGCGTGTATGTGGCGTTGGGCAGTTATCTGCTGAATCTGGAACGCAGTCTGCCCACCGGTGCATTGCTGCTCGGCTGGGGCGCGGTGGCGTTCGGTTTGTTCGTGTTGGGCGTGGCCCTGGAGAATCGCCCGTGGGCGGGGAAGCTGGAAGTGCTGCGGCTGGCATCGAACCTGCCGCTGGTGTGGCTGGCGCCGCTGGTCGGGCTGTGGCCGGCTAGCCCGGGGATATGGGTCGGCCTGCTCAGTTACAGCCTGCTCAGCGGCATCGGGCTGTATTGCTGCCGCCAGCGACTTACTCGGCTGGCGTCTTAGGGTCGGCAGCCTTGGTCATTTCGGCTTTGTGCCGTTCGGCCTTGGCCAGTTGCTCGGCCTGCTCTTCCTCGTAGACCTTTTTCGCCAGCCGGGCATTCTTGAACCGGCGGCGCAGCCACAGGCCCAGGCCGAGCACCAGCAGCGCGCCCAGTACCCACAACTCATACTTCTTGATGCTGCCGAGCATGCCTTCGAGTACGGCGCCGAAGTGGTAGGCGGCAGCAGCCAGGGCGGTGGCCCAGATCGCGGCGCCGATCCCGTTCAGCAGCAGATAACGTCCCGGTGGATAGCCCGACAGGCCGATCGCTACCGGCATAACCGTACGCAGGCCGTACACGAAGCGAAAGCTCAAGACCCAGATGTCCGGGTGCTTGCGGATGTGTTCCAGCGCGCGGTCGCCCATCATCTGCCAGCGCGGTTTGCGCGCCAGCAACTTGCGCCCGTGCTTGCGGCCCAGGAAGTACCACAGCTGATCGCCGGCATAGCTGCCGAAGAACGCCACGACCACCACCAGTTTGATGTCCATGTATTCACGGAACGCGAGGAAACCCGCGAGCACCAGGATGGTTTCGCCTTCGAAAAACGTGCCGAGAAACAGGGCAAAGTAGCCGAAGTCATGCAGAAATTGTTGGAGCATTGTCTGGGTGCTGGCGAAATGAACGCGCAGCCTAACCCTTCGGACACATTCAGGAAAGTGTCGAAATGTGTCTCGACGTGAACATTTCCTACACGGACAATGGAAAGCGACTACCTGTCGCAGGGGTGCACATAACTGTAATACGTTGGTCATAATGGCCATCTATAACTGTCACGCTCGCCCGTTTGCGCGGGCTCAGGAGTCTGCCGTGAGCTTTACCCCAGCCAACCGTCTGTTCCCTGCCACCCGCCTGCGTCGCAATCGCCGTGATGATTTTTCCCGGCGGCTGGTGCGTGAGAATGTATTGACGGTCGATGACCTGATCCTGCCGGTGTTCGTGCTCGACGGTGAAAACCGCCGCGAAGCCGTGGCCTCGATGCCGGGTGTCGAGCGCCTGACCATCGACCTGCTGCTTGAAGAAGCCGCCAAATGGGTCGAACTGGGGATTCCGGCGCTGGCGCTGTTCCCGGTTACCCCACCCGAACTCAAATCCCTTGATGCCGCCGAAGCCTGGAATCCCGAAGGTATCGCCCAGCGTGCCACCCGCGCCCTGCGTGACCGATTCCCCGAGCTGGGCGTGATCACCGACGTCGCCCTGGACCCGTTCACCACTCACGGTCAGGACGGCATTCTCGATGAAGAAGGCTATGTGCAGAACGACATCACCGTCGATGCACTGGTCAAGCAAGCCTTGTCCCACGCCGCTGCGGGCGCCCAGGTGGTTGCCCCGTCGGACATGATGGACGGCCGCATTCAGGCAATCCGCGAAGCGCTGGAGCTGGCCGGTCACGTCAACGTGCGGATCATGGCCTACTCGGCCAAGTACGCCAGCGCCTATTACGGCCCGTTCCGCGATGCCGTGGGTTCGGCCGCGAACCTGGGCAAGGCGAACAAGGCCTCTTATCAGATGGACCCGGCCAACAGCGACGAAGCGCTGCACGAAGTGGGCGCGGACTTGTCTGAAGGCGCGGACATGGTCATGGTCAAACCCGGCATGCCGTACCTGGACATTTTGTTCCGGGTAAAAGATGCCTTCAAAGTGCCGACCTTCGTCTATCAGGTCAGCGGCGAATACGCCATGCACATGGCGGCGATCCAGAATGGCTGGTTGAGCGAAGGCGTGATCCTCGAATCCCTGACCGCCTTTAAACGTGCCGGCGCTGATGGCATCCTGACTTACTTTGCTGTCCGTGCCGCTCAATTGTTACGAGAGCAGAAATAGCCCTCCCAGGAACATTCGATGAATACCGAAGGACTCACTGAAGTTGCCGTAAAAGAAGCTCAACCCGTGGTCGAGCAGATTACCGAAACCCCGCCGGAACTGGAGCCTGCGCCACCCGCGCCGGCAACCGAGCCTGCCGCGGCGGTTCCGGCGATCGCGATTCCCGGCCTGGATGACAGCAGCCTGTACATCCACCGTGAATTGTCGCAACTGCAGTTCAACATCCGCGTGCTGGAACAGGCGCTGGACGAGTCCTACCCGTTACTGGAGCGGCTGAAGTTCCTGCTGATCTTCTCCAGCAACCTCGACGAATTCTTTGAAATCCGCGTCGCCGGCCTCAAGAAACAGATCACCTTCGCCCGTGAACAGGCCGGCGCCGACGGTCTGCAACCGCATCAGGCTCTGGCCCGCATCAGCGAGCTGGTGCACGGTCACGTAGACCGCCAGTACGCAATCCTCAACGACATCCTGCTGCCGGAGCTGGAAAAGCATCAGGTGCGCTTCATCCGTCGTCGCAACTGGACGGCCAAGCTCAAGACCTGGGTCCGTCGCTATTTCCGCGACGAAATCGCGCCGATCATCACCCCGATCGGCCTCGACCCGACGCACCCGTTCCCGTTGTTGGTGAACAAGAGTCTGAACTTCATCGTCGAGCTCGAAGGTATCGACGCCTTCGGTCGCGATTCCGGTCTGGCGATCATCCCGGCGCCGCGTCTGCTGCCGCGGATCATCAAGGTGCCGGAAGAAGTCGGCGGCCCTGGCGACAACTATGTGTTCCTGTCGTCGATGATCCACGCCCACGCCGATGACCTGTTCCAAGGCATGAAGGTGAAGGGCTGCTACCAGTTCCGCCTGACCCGGAACGCCGACCTTGCGCTCGATTCCGAAGACGTCGAAGACCTGGCCCGCGCCCTGCGTGGCGAGTTGTTCTCCCGTCGTTACGGTGACGCCGTGCGCCTGGAAGTCGCCGACACCTGTCCGAAACATCTGTCGGACTACCTGCTCAAGCAGTTCAACCTGAGCGAGACCGAGTTGTATCAGGTCAACGGTCCGGTGAACCTGACGCGTCTGTTCAGCATCACCGGTCTGGACAGCCATCCGGAGCTGCAATACACGCCGTTCACGCCGCAGATTCCGAAACTGCTGCAGAACAGCGAGAACATTTTCAGCGTGATCAGCAAGCAGGACATCCTGCTGCTGCACCCGTTCGAGTCGTTCACCCCGGTAGTCGACCTGCTGCGCCAGGCCGCCAAAGACCCACACGTTCTGGCCGTGCGCCAGACCCTGTACCGTTCCGGCGCCAACTCGGAAATCGTCGATGCGCTGGTGGACGCCGCGCGTAACGGCAAGGAAGTGACGGCAGTCATCGAGCTGCGTGCTCGCTTCGACGAAGAATCCAACCTGCAACTGGCCAGCCGTCTGCAAGCGGCGGGTGCGGTGGTGATCTACGGCGTGGTCGGCTTCAAGACCCACGCCAAGATGATGCTGATCCTGCGTCGCGAGGCCGGCGAGATCGTGCGTTACGCGCACCTCGGCACCGGTAACTACCACGCCGGCAACGCCCGTCTGTACACCGACTACAGCCTGCTGACTTCTGACGACGCCTTGTGCGAAGACGTCGGCAAACTGTTCAGCCAGTTGATCGGCATGGGCAAGACGCTGCGCATGAAGAAGCTGCTGCATGCGCCGTTCACCCTGAAGAAGGGCATGCTCGACATGATCACCCGCGAGACGCAATTCGCGCTCGACGGCAAGCCGGCGCACATCATCGCCAAGTTCAACTCGCTGACCGATCCGAAGATCATCCGCGCGCTGTACAAGGCCAGCCAGTCCGGCGTGCGCATCGACCTGGTGGTGCGCGGCATGTGCTGCCTGCGTCCGGGCATCGCCGGGGTTTCGCACAACATCCACGTGCGCTCGATCATCGGCCGCTTCCTTGAGCACACCCGAGTGTTCTACTTCCTCAACGGTGGCGAGGAGCAGATGTTCCTGTCCAGCGCCGACTGGATGGAGCGCAACCTCGACAAGCGCGTCGAGACTTGCTTCCCGGTGGAAGGCAAGAAGCTGCTGACCCGGGTCAAGAAAGAGCTGGAGCTGTACCTGACCGACAACACCCACAGCTGGAGCCTGCAATCGGACGGCCGCTACATCCGCAACACGCCGACCGGCAACCAGAACCCGCGCAGTGCGCAGGCGACGTTGCTGGAGCGCTTGGGTAGCCCGATTCTGCCGGTGAGCAGTTGATCGCTTAAAAGCACCCCCTCACCCTAACCCTCCCGAAACGTCGGACCGCCCCGAGGGAGAGGGGACTGATTGGGGGATGCTGCAGATTTACGCCGACCTGATCTTGCTTCACCGAATCCATAATCGACTCGATCTTTCAGGTCGATGTAGAGCGCCAGACAACTCGGTCGGCTCCCTCTCCAGGGGGAGAGGGCTGGGGTGAGGGGGAAGATTCACTGCCGGACTCAAGCCGAAAACCAGTGTCTAGTCCTGAAACAGATGTAATCCTTATTCAGTACGAGACACACACCCAATAAAAAGGCGATCCCGAGGGATCGCCTTTTTTGCGCCTGCCCGTTACTCAATGCACGGTCAGAACAATCCCCACCCGCGTCAGCCACTCGGCCTCAAGCCCGAAATCGGCCTGGGTCAGCTGATTTTCATCCAGCCAGTTCTCCGGAAACTCCACATCGAGGTTGTCGCCGTTGGCATGCAGCGCAACCTGCGGCATTGCCTGGGTGCCACGAATGTGGTGGAACAGGATGGCGAAACGCAGCAGCACACACAGACGGATCAGCTTGTCGCCGTCGTCGCCGAACTCGGCAAACTTGTCTTTGGGGATGTTGCGACGGTGGCCGCGCACCAGCAGGGCGAGCATTTGCTGGTCTTCGCGGGAGAACCCGGCGAGGTCCGAGTGCTCGATCAGGTAAGCGCCGTGCTTGTGGTAGTGATAGTGCGCGATGTCGAGCCCGACTTCGTGCACTTTCGCCGCCCAGCCCAGCAGTTCGCGCCAGATGCCGTCGTCCAGCTCCCAGTCCACGGCCACTTGATCGAAGGCGTGCAAGGCTTTGCGTTCGACCCTTGCGGCCTGTTCCAGATCGACGTGGTAGCGCTCCATCAGCGAGGTCAGGGTGCGTTCGCGCACGTCTTCGTGATGATGGCGGCCGAGCAGGTCATACAGCACGCCTTCACGCAGCGCGCCTTCGCAGTGATCCATACGTTGCAGTTCGAGGGCGTCGAAGATCGCTTCGAGAATCGCCAGGCCGGCCGGGAAGATCGCCCGGCGATCCGGTTTGATCCCTTCGAAGTCGATCTTGTCGACATCGCCGAGCTTGAACAGGCGACGCTTGAGCCACGCCAGGCCCTCGGCGTTCACTTCGCCGGTGCCATGTCCGCCGGCCTTCAGCGCCAGGCCGATGGCGCGGATGGTGCCCGAGGAGCCGATGGCTTCATCCCAGGTCAGGCGGTGCAGGGCGTGTTCGATGCTCATGATTTCCAGCCGCGCCGCCGTGTAGGCCTGGGCGTAGCGGGCCGGAGTGATCTTGCCGTCCTTGAAGTAGCGCTGGGTGAAACTCACGCAGCCCATTTGCAGGCTTTCGCGCAACAACGGTTCGAAGCGCTGGCCGATGATGAATTCGGTACTGCCGCCGCCGATGTCGGCGACCAGGCGTTTGCCCGGGGTGTCGGCGAGGGTGTGGGACACGCCGAGGTAGATCAGGCGCGCCTCTTCACGGCCGGAGATGACTTCCACCGGATGGCCGAGGATTTCTTCGGCGCGGCGGATGAATTCGCCACGGTTGCGCGCCTCACGCAGGGCGTTGGTGCCGACGATTCGCACGGCGCCCAGCGGCATGCCGTTGATCAGTTGGGCAAAGCGCTTGAGGCAGTCGAGCCCGCGCTGCATGGATTCTTCGTTGAGCTGGCGCTCATCGTCGATGCCGGCGGCCAGCTGAACCTTTTCACCGAGCCGTTCGAGAATGCGGATTTCGCCGTTCTGGGCCTTGGCCACGACCATGTGGAAGCTGTTGGAGCCCAGGTCGATCGCGGCGATCAGGGACAGATTCTTGGCTTGGGATTGGGGCATGGTCAGGGGGTCTCGGTCGATAACCCCGTCATCGTGCCACGATCAAACGCTGGCGCCAACGCGCATGGTTCAAACCCTTGATTCAGCGCATAAAGTCTCAAGACTGCGGCGCGGACATTCGCGGGCTTGGTCCGGGCGGCGATCCGACGATGAGGCCAGAAACCCCCTGAAAATCCTTCAGGCAGTTGCTTCCCCAATGAAGTTCGCCAGCTCCGGCGTCTGCGGATCGGCAAACAGCACTTTCGGATCTCCCACTTCGTGAACCTTGCCCTGGTGCATGAACACCAGCTTGTCCCCGACTTCCCGGGCGAAGCGCATTTCGTGGGTGACCATGATCAGCGTCATGCCTTCCTTCGCGAGCTGGCGGACCACGCTGAGCACTTCGTTGACCAGTTCCGGGTCCAGCGCCGAGGTGATCTCGTCGCACAGCAGCACCTTGGGCGACATCGCCAGCGCCCGGGCAATCGCCACCCGTTGCTGCTGGCCGCCCGAGAGACGTTCCGGGAACGCATCGAATTTCTCGCCCAGACCGACGCGTTCCAGCATCTGCCGCGCCAGTTCTTGCGCCTTGGCCTTGGGCACTTTCTGCACCACCTGCGGTGCGAGCATCACGTTTTCGCCGACCGTCAGGTGCGGGAAAAGGTTGAACTGTTGAAAAACCATCCCGACTTTCTGTCGCAAGCTGCGCAGGTCGGCGCGGGCGGCGTCGAGGTATTCGCCGTCGACTTCGATCACGCCGTCGTTGATCGACTCCAGGCCGTTGAGGGTGCGCAGCAGGGTGGACTTGCCCGAGCCGCTGCGGCCGATGATCGCCACCACCTGGCCTTCCTCGACACTCAGGTCGATGCCTTTGAGCACGTGGTGATCGCCGTAGTATTTATGCAGGGCGGAAATTCTAAGCAGAGGCATGCAGTCTCCTTTCCAGGTAGCGCGCACTGAGGGACAGGGGGTAGCAGAGCAGGAAGTAGCCCAGGGCGACGAGGCCGTAGACCATGAACGGTTCGAAGGTGGCGTTGGCGAGCATGCCGCCGGTCTTGGTCAGCTCGGTGAAGCCGATGATCGAGGTCACGGCGGTGCCCTTGACCACTTGCACCGAGAAACCCACGGTCGGCGCCACGGCAATGCGCAGCGCTTGCGGCAGGATCACGTAGCGCAGTTGCTCCAGCGGATTCAACGCCAGGCTCGACGAAGCCTCCCACTGACCATTGGGAATCGCCTCGACGCAACCGCGCCAGATCTCCGCCAGATAGGCGCTGGTGAACAGCGTCAGGGCAATCGCCGCCGCCATCCACGGCGAAATCTCCACCCCGGCCAGCGCCACGCCGAAGAACACCAGAAACAGCTGCATCAGCAACGGCGTGCCCTGGAACAATTCGATCCAGGTGCGGGCTATGCTGCTGGGCAGTGGGTTTTTCGAGATGCGCATGATCAGAATCAGCAACCCGACGATCCCGCCGCCGATGAATGCCACCAGCGACAATGCCAGCGTCCATTGCAGACCGGTCAGCAGGTTTCGCAGGATGTCCCAGAACGTGAAATCGCTCATTGGCTGCTCCTTGCGCTGCTTTTCGACAGGTAGCGCCGGCCGAGCCAGTTCAGCAACTGACGGATCAGCAGCGCCATGCACAGATAAATGAGGGTGGTCAGGGCGTAGGTTTCAAAGGCGCGGAAGTTGCGCGACTGAATGAAGTTGGCGGCGAAGCTCAACTCCTCGGTGGCAATCTGCGAACACACCGCCGAACCGAGCATGACGATGATGATCTGGCTGCTCAGCGCCGGCCAGACCTTGCCCAGCGCCGGCAACAGCACCACGTGGCGGAACGCTTCGAACCGGCTCATCGCCAATGCCGCCGCCGCTTCCAGCTGCCCGCGCGGTATCGCCTGGATCCCGGCGCGGATGATCTCGGTCGAGTACGCGCCGAGGTTGATCACCATCGCCAGCACAGCCGCCTGCCACTCGGAAATCTGCACGCCGAGGGACGGCAGGCCGAAGAAGATGAAGAACAGTTGCACCAGAAATGGCGTGTTGCGGATCAACTCCACATAAACGCCGAAGATCGTCGAGAACGGGCGGATGTTCCACGCCCGCACCAGCGCCCCGACGATGCCCACGCCAACCCCGAGCAGCGCGCCGATGGCCGTCAGCTCAAGGGTGAACAACGCCCCGCGCAGCAGCAGGTCGGTGTTTTCCACCACCGGCAAGAAATCGAACTGATAGGCCATGAAAGTCTCCCGCGGCGCCGGTCAGAGGTCGGCCGGCAGCGGCTCTTTGAGCCAGGTCTGCGCGTTCTTTTCCAGTGCGCCGTCAGCCTTGGCGGTGGCCAGGATCTCGTTGACCTTGCCCAGCAGCGCCGGCTCGTTCTTGTTCACGCCGACGTAGACCGGCGAATCCTTGAGCTTCACTTTCAGCGCGGGCACGCGTTTCGGGTTCTTTTCGCTGATTGCGACCATCACCACGTTGCCGCTGGCGATCAGATCGACTTGCCCCGCGAGGTAGGCGGCGATGGTCGAGTTATTGTCTTCGAAGCGCTTGATCGTCACGCCTTCGGGAGCGACTTTGGTCAGCTCGATGTCTTCGATGGCGCCACGGGTGACGCTGATGGTCTTGCCCTTGAGGTCGTCGAGGGCGCTGACGGCTGCGTCCGGCGGGCCGAACACGGCGAGGTAGAACGGCGCATAGGCGCGGGAAAAATCGATGACCTTTTCGCGCTCGGGGTTTTTGCCGAGGCTGGAAATCACCAGGTCGACCTTGCCGGTGGTGAGAAACGGGATGCGGTTGGTGCTGTTGACCGGGGTCAGTTCAAGTTTGACCTTGAGCTGTTCGGCCAGCAGTTTCGCGGTGTCGATATCGAGGCCGCGCGGCTTCATGTCCGGGCCGACCGAACCGAACGGCGGGAAGTCCTGAGGCACGGCAACTTTCAAGGTGCCGCGTTTCACCACGTCGTCCAGACCGTCGGCATGGGCGGGGGCCTGGCTCAGCATCAGACCGGCAAACAGGGCGGCGAGGAGGGCGCTGTAACGCTTCGTCATGGACAATCTCCGGATCGGCGGGAAGTGATTTCTGCGATCGGACAGAGCATGGGCCGTGCCAAGACAGGCGTTTGGCCCTGCAAAGCCACGGGTTTAGCGGGTTTGTTCGGTCTTACTGGTCTGAACAGTCAGGTCGGGTTTCGCACTGCGATAGCGCATCGACGTACACCGTCGAACCCCGCTGGGGCACGACTTGCCTGATGCCTCGAATAGCTTTACAACTGGCCGCACCTTGGCCTGGTCCGTCTGGAAAACCATGAACTCGATCTCCCGCGCCGTACCCGAAGTGGCGCTGCAAGCGATCCGCAAACTGATCACCGAGCAGGGCTTTGGCGCCGGCGATGCGCTGCCTTCGCAACGGGATCTGGCGGTTCAGCTGGGTGTCAGCCGCGCGTCATTGCGTGAGGCGTTGTCGTCCTTGAGCGCGCTGGGCGTGGTCAGCATTCAGCCGGGCAAAGGCGTGTTCGTGCAGGCGCCGGTGGAATTGCCGCGCGGCGAGGGCGCCCCGGCCTGGCCGTTCGCAGCCCAGGCTTCGCCGCTGGAAATCTTTCAGTTGCGCTATGCGCTGGAAGGCTTCGCAGCCGGGCTGGCGGCAGTGACACTGAGCACATTTGATCTGGATGAGCTGGAAGACAACGTCGCGGCCATGCGTGAACAACTGCGTGCTGGTGACTTCGAGGCGGCGGCGAAACTGGATTTCGAATTTCACCGGCGGATCCTGCTGGCCAGCGGCAATCAGGCGATGCTGAGCATCCTCACCGCCAGCGCCGACATCTTTCTGGAGAGCCAGAAACTACCGTTCATCCGCGCCGAGCGGGCCATGGAAACCTGGCAGGAACACCGCAAGATCCTCCGCGCCCTGGCCCGCCGGGCCTCTGCCGCCGCGCAGAAAGCCATGCAGGAACACGTGCGCAACGCGGCCCTGCGCACCGGAATTGCCTTCATCGCCCCCGCCAGCGCGTGACTTGAGCTATACCCAAACTCATCGGGTGCCATAGCAAGACTCAATCATCTGCGGCTTCCTGAACAAGGGAAGGGCGGCTATGATGGGCCACGTTTTTTTGCTTACAACCTGGAGAATTCCATGAGCAGCGATCTGATCAAACACGTTAGCGACGCTAGCTTCGAAGCCGACGTACTCAAGGCCGAAGGCGCTGTCCTGGTCGACTACTGGGCTGAATGGTGCGGCCCTTGCAAAATGATCGCTCCGGTTCTGGACGATATTGCACAGAAATACGAAGGCAAGCTGACCGTTGCCAAACTGAACATCGACGAAAACCAGGAAACCCCGGCCAAGCACGGCGTGCGTGGTATTCCAACCCTGATGCTGTTCAAGAACGGCAACGTGGAAGCGACCAAGGTCGGCGCGCTGTCGAAGTCTCAGCTGGAAGCTTTCCTCGACGCCAACCTCTAAGCGTCGCGGTAAAGATTGTCCTGAAAAAGCCCCGCAAATTGCGGGGCTTTTTGCGTATTCAGGGCTAGACGCTCCGAAACTCAGGTGATACATTCGGCCCCGCACTGGTTTCTCCACTGCCCCCTGCTAGCCGTCGCCGACGCACTCCTTTTCGAATAAGTACGCGATCCTGTCGCCTTCTCCGCGGCGCGGCCTCATTAAGCCAAAAGCTTAATTTCCCCCCTCCATAAATGATTACGTCATTCCTATATGAATCTGACTGAACTCAAGCAAAAGCCGATTACCGAACTGCTCGAATTGGCCGAACAGATGGGCATAGAAAATATGGCCCGTTCGCGCAAGCAGGACGTGATTTTCTCCCTGCTGAAAAAGCACGCTAAAAGCGGTGAGGAAATCTCCGGTGATGGCGTGCTGGAGATTCTCCAGGACGGCTTCGGCTTCCTGCGCTCCGCTGACGCTTCCTACCTCGCCGGCCCTGACGACATCTACGTCTCGCCGAGCCAGATCCGCCGTTTCAACTTGCGCACCGGTGACACCATCGTTGGCAAGATCCGCCCTCCGAAGGAAGGCGAGCGTTATTTCGCCCTGCTCAAGGTCGACACGATCAACTTCGATCGTCCTGAGAACGCGAAGAACAAGATTCTCTTCGAGAACCTGACCCCGCTGTTCCCGAACGTGCGCATGAAGATGGAAGCCGGCAACGGTTCCACCGAAGACTTGACCGGTCGTGTGATCGACCTGTGCGCTCCGATCGGCAAAGGCCAGCGTGGTCTGATCGTTGCACCGCCGAAGGCCGGTAAAACGATCATGCTGCAGAACATCGCAGCGAACATCGCCCGTAACAATCCTGAAGTTCACCTGATCGTGCTGTTGATCGACGAACGTCCGGAAGAAGTGACCGAAATGCAGCGCACCGTGCGCGGCGAAGTGGTTGCCTCGACCTTCGACGAGCCGCCGACCCGTCACGTACAGGTTGCTGAAATGGTGATCGAGAAGGCCAAGCGCCTGGTCGAACACAAAAAGGACGTGGTGATCCTGCTCGACTCCATCACCCGTCTGGCCCGTGCCTACAACACCGTGATCCCGAGCTCCGGCAAGGTGCTGACCGGTGGTGTCGATGCCCACGCCCTGGAGAAACCGAAGCGTTTCTTCGGCGCCGCGCGCAATATCGAAGAAGGCGGCTCGCTGACCATCATCGCCACCGCGCTGGTTGAAACCGGCTCGAAGATGGACGAAGTGATCTACGAAGAGTTCAAGGGCACCGGCAACATGGAGCTGCCACTGGACCGTCGTATCGCCGAGAAGCGCGTGTTCCCGGCCATCAACATCAACAAGTCCGGTACCCGTCGCGAAGAGCTGTTGACCGCCGACGACGAACTGCAGCGTATGTGGATCCTGCGCAAACTGCTGCACCCGATGGATGAAGTCGCGGCCATCGAGTTCCTGGTCGACAAGCTGAAAACGACCAAGACCAACGACGAATTCTTCCTGTCGATGAAGCGCAAGTAACATCGTCGGTTGATTTAGAAATGGCGTCCCTTCGGGGGCGCCATTTTTTTGCCTGTTATTTGTCTGGCCGGCAGGAGGTTTTCGATCTGGTAAGGTCAGTGACTTGGCAAAACAAGAAGCAGCGTCCGATGCTGTACAAAAAATAACCATCTGATTGGCATTAAAGATTTATGAGCACACTCGCTTATCGAAGGGATATCGACGGCTTGCGGGCAGTCGCGGTAATTGCCGTGGTGCTGTTCCATTTTGGCGTTCCGGGGTTTACCGGCGGTTTTGTCGGTGTGGACGTGTTCTTCGTGATCTCCGGTTACCTCATCACCTCGATCATCTGGAACCAGCGCCAGGCCGGCCGGTTCAGTTTCGTCGAGTTCTGGTCGCGGCGTGCGCGGCGGATCCTGCCGGCGCTGTTTGCGATGATCATCGCGGTGCTGGCGGTGGGCTGGTTCCTGATGGCGCCCAAGGACTACGAAGAGCTCGGGCGCTCGGTGCGTTATCAGGTGTTGTTCGTCTCGAACATCCTGTTCATGCGCCAGGACGGCTACTTCGATGTCGCTTCGGATCTCAAACCGCTGCTGCACACCTGGTCGTTGGCGGTGGAGGAACAGTTCTACATCGTCTTCCCGCTGTTGCTGACCTTGCTGTCGAGCCGCTTGAAACACTGGCGACTGGCACTGTTCGGCGTGCTGCTCGTTTCGTTCGGTCTGAGCGTCTGGGCGGTCCATCATCACCCGGAAAAAGCTTTCTTTCTGTTGCCGATGCGCGCATGGGAGCTGTTGGCCGGGGCGATGCTGGCGATCGCGCCGAAGCATGGCTGGCGCCTGAAACCGATGGCGGCGCAACTGTTGAGCCTGCTCGGCATGGGCCTGATTCTGTTGGCGGTGTTCGGTTTCGACAAGCGCACGCCGTTTCCCGGTGCGGCCGCGTTGCTGCCGGTGCTTGGTGTTGTGCTGCTGATCCTGGCCAACGGTCATCGCCAGACCTGGGTTGGTCAATTCTTGAGCAGTCGGGTCATGGTCGGTCTGGGCCTGATTTCCTATTCCTGGTACTTGTGGCACTGGCCGGTGTTCGTGTTTTCCAGCTATGCCAGCGTCGAGGAACCAGGCGCTTTCGACAGCGCCGGGCTGATCCTGCTGACTTTGGTGCTGGGTTATCTGTCATGGAAATTCGTCGAGACGCCGTTTCGTGAGCGTCGCGTATTGGCCGGGCGTCGGCAGATTCTCCTGGCCGGTGCCTGCGGCGTGTTGGTACTCGGTTTGGCCGGACAAACCTTGCGCTGGACTGATGGCTTGCCGTGGCGGTTGTCCGATCAGGCGCTGCAATACGCCAAGGGCCGTGAATGGCGTCCGGAACTGATGGCATGCCTGGCGGATGACAAGACCCCTGATGACAAACTGTTCTGTCATTACGGTCTGCAGAACCGTGCTTCGCGAGCGCTGGTCTGGGGTGACAGCCATGCCACGGCGCTGATTCCGGTGTTTGACGATGGCGCAAAAGCCCATGGCGTCAGTGTGATCCTCGCCAGCTCGCCGGGGTGCGTACCGGTGGAAGGTGTTGAGCACGACGCCCGCTGCGCTCGATTCAATCAGCGAGTGGTACAGGCTCTCAAGCCACAAGCGGTCAGCGATGTGGTGCTGGTGGCGCGCTGGAGCCTGTATCTCTATGGCGATGCCAAAGGTGATCGGGGCCACGCATTAAAAGCCTCCGACGGACATTACGACCGCACCGTCGCCGAGCAGCGTCTGGCTGACGGTCTGCGTGCGCGGGTCGCGCAATTGCGGGCAGGCGGGCATCGGGTCTGGCTGGTGAAAGAGGCGCCGTTGCAGGCGTTCAGTCCACCGTACCGCCTGACGCGGCTGGCGATGCTGGATCGTCCGGTGGATGACGTCGGACTTAACGTTGCCGAACACCACAAGCGCCAGGCTTTCATCAGTCAGCTGTTCGCCGATCTGGCGAAAGACCCGGCGGTGCGTGTCGTCGATCCGGCCCCGAGGCTGTGTGATGAAAGCGGCCTTTGCCGTGCCGAACTCGGTGGTTACTCGCTGTACACCGATGACAATCACCTGTCGGAGGTCGGCGCCCGTTTCGTTGCACCGATCCTCGAACCGCTGTTTGTCGGCCTGCAGGCCAGGGCAAATCTCGGAAAAGGTCAGGCGAATGCAGCCAAGTAAGCAGTGACGGGCTGCCAGCGACCGGCATAGCAGGTAGGATGTACGCCTATTTTGAGGGTGCCATCGTCAATGAAATTCAAGGATCTTCGGGATTTCGTGCAGCAGCTTGAGCAGCGCGGAGAGTTGAAACGCATCCAGATTCCCGTCTCGCCGGTGCTGGAAATGACCGAGGTGTGCGACCGCACGCTGCGGGCCAAGGGCCCGGCGCTGCTGTTCGAGAAGCCGACCGGTTACGACATCCCGGTGCTCGGCAACCTGTTCGGCACTCCCGAGCGGGTCGCCATGGGCATGGGCGCCGAGTCGGTCAGCGAACTGCGCGAAATCGGTAAGCTGCTGGCATTCCTCAAGGAACCTGAGCCACCGAAGGGCTTGAAAGACGCGTGGTCGAAGCTGCCGATCTTCCGCAAAATCATCGCGATGGCGCCGAAAGTCGTCAAAGACGCGCCGTGCCAGGAAGTGGTCATCGAAGGCGATGATGTCGATCTGGCGATGCTGCCGGTGCAGACCTGCTGGCCGGGCGACGTGGCGCCGCTGATCACCTGGGGGCTGACTGTCACCAAAGGCCCGAACAAGGACCGGCAGAACCTCGGCATCTACCGCCAGCAAGTGATCGGCCGCAACAAGGTCATCATGCGCTGGCTCAGCCATCGTGGTGGCGCGCTGGATTTCCGTGAGTGGTGCGAAAAGCATCCGGGTCAGCCGTTCCCGGTGTCCGTGGCCCTGGGCGCGGATCCTGCGACCATTCTCGGCGCGGTCACCCCGGTGCCGGACAGCCTTTCCGAATACGCTTTCGCCGGTCTGCTGCGCGACAGCCGCACGGAACTGGTGAAGTGCCGCGGCAACGACCTGCAAGTGCCGGCCACTGCCGAAATCATTCTTGAAGGCGTGATCCATCCGGGCGAGATGGCCGATGAAGGCCCGTACGGCGACCACACTGGTTATTACAACGAAGTCGACAGCTTTCCGGTGTTCACCGTCGAACGCATCACCCACCGGATCAAGCCGATCTACCACAGCACCTATACCGGCCGTCCGCCGGATGAGCCGGCGATTCTCGGCGTGGCGCTGAACGAAGTGTTCGTCCCGATCCTGCAAAAGCAGTTCCCTGAAATCACCGATTTCTACCTGCCGCCGGAAGGCTGCTCGTACCGCATGGCCGTGGTGACGATGAAGAAGTCGTATCCGGGCCATGCCAAGCGCGTGATGCTGGGTGTCTGGTCGTTTTTGCGACAGTTCATGTACACCAAGTTCGTTATCGTCACCGACGACGACATCGACGCGCGGGACTGGAACGACGTGATCTGGGCCATCACCACGCGCATGGACCCCAAGCGCGACACGGTGATGATCGACAACACGCCGATCGACTACCTCGACTTCGCCTCGCCGGTGTCGGGACTCGGCTCGAAGATGGGCCTGGACGCCACCCACAAGTGGCCGGGCGAAACCACTCGCGAGTGGGGCCGCGTCATCGTCAAGGATGACGCCGTCACCCAACGGATCGATGCCATCTGGAATCAGTTAGGAATAGATTGATGCGTGTAACCCTGCAGCCCTCCGGAGCGGTGCTCGAGATACAGCCCGGAGAGCGGATTCTCGATGGTGCGCGGCGCCTGGGCTACGAATGCCCGCAAAGCTGCCGCAACGGCAATTGCCATGTGTGTGCGGCGCTGCTGGTGGAAGGCCGGGTCGAACAGGCCGGCAAGGTGCACGACCACGGCGAGTTCTACACTTGCATAGCGGAGCCGCTGGAAGACTGCATCGTGCTGTGGGATGGCGTGCTCGCGCTGGGAGAACTGCCCGTGCGCAGCGTGTCGTGTCAGGTCATCGAATGCCGGGACGTCGGTGGCGATACCTTTCGTGTGCGCCTGCGGGCACCGGCCGGCAAGCCGCCGCGCTACCACGCTGGCCAGTACCTGATGATCGAGCGTGAGAACGGCGAGAAATCGGCGTTCTCCATGGCCTCGGCGCCCCACGGCGGGCGCGATCTGGAAATCCATGTGCTGGCGCGCGAATCCAGTGCGCTGAGCCTGATCGATCAGCTCAGGCGCAACCCGATGGTGCGGGTCGAACTGCCGTTCGGCGATACCCACCTGGCGGAACTGCCGGACGGGCCGCTGGTGCTGATCGCCGCTGGCACCGGCATGGGCCAGATCCACAGCCTGATCGAACATTGCCGGGCCAATGGCTTCAAGCATCCGGTGCATTTGTACTGGGGCGTGCGTCGTCCGGAAGATTTCTACGAAATCGAACATTGGGACGAATGGCTGAAGTTGCCCAATCTGTTCCTGCACAAGGTCGTCAGTGATCAGTGCGGTTGGGAAGGGCGCTGCGGCATGTTGCATGAAGCGGTTTGCGAGGATTTCCCCGATCTGAAACCGCTGCACGTCTACGCCAGCGGCTCGCCGGCCATGGTCTACGGCACGCTGGATGCGTTGGTCGAAGCAGGGATGGATGCCCATCAGATGCGTGCGGATGTGTTCGCTTACGCGCCCCGCTCGTAAGTTCGTTATAACTCTCCATATAGCCGATCGGTATTTATGTAATTGCATAAATGCCGGTAGGTTATATATCAATCAGGCAATCAATTAAGAACTGTGCCATGGCACTCAAATTGCCTTAAAACATATGTGCCTTATTGTTACAGCGGTGCGTTCTATTAAGTAATTCTTCACCCGCGGGGAGCTGAACGCTATTCGCCATGAGCGCCATTGAAAACGCTTTTCTGAACCTGGCTTACCCTCCGCGGCTCGATCTCGGGCCGCAGCTGACGCACGAACAACTTCTCGCTTCCATGCAATCGACCATGGCGCGCCACAAGGGCGGGCCGGTGTGGCTGTTCGCCTACGGTTCGCTGATCTGGCGGCCGGAATGCTCCGCCGTCGAACGGATGCGCGGGCGAGTGCATGGTTACCATCGAGGCTTGTACCTGTGGTCTCACGAGCATCGCGGCACGCCGGAAATGCCGGGTCTGGTCTTTGGTCTGGATCGCGGCGGTTCTTGCAGCGGCTTCGCCTACCGGTTGCCGGAAGACAATCTGGACAGCGCGCTGTATGCATTGTGGAAACGCGAGATGCCGTTCCCGTCCTATCGGCCACACTGGCTCAACTGCCGACTCGAAGATGGCAGTCAGGTACAGGCGTTGGGATTCGTATTGGAGCGACACCTGCCCAGCTATGCCGGCAACTTGCCAGATCATGTGCTGAGCCAGGTGTTCGAAAGCGCTTGCGGGCGTTACGGCACGACTCGCGATTATGTCGAGCAGACCGCCCACGCCCTGCGCAGCCACGCCATGCCAGACCGGAATCTGGAGGCGCGGCTCAAGCGCTGTAAGTCAAAAGCCGATCAGGCGACTGCTTCGCGGCTCTGACTGGCGACTTGCTTGTGCCACAGGGTCGGGGCCAGGAAGGCCATCGACAGCAGGCAAGCGCCCACCAGCAGCACGAAACCGCCATCCCAGCCGAAGTGGTCCACGGTGTAGCCCATCGCTGCACTGGCCGCGACCGAACCACCCAGATACCCGAACAGACCGGTGAAGCCTGCGGCAGTGCCGGCGGCTTTCTTCGGCGCCAGTTCCAGCGCCTGCAGGCCGATCAGCATCACCGGGCCGTAGATCAGGAAGCCGATCGAGAACAGCGCGATCATGTCGACGGTCGGGTTGCCGGCCGGGTTCAGCCAGTACACCAGGGTCGCGACGGTCACCAGTGCCATGAACACCATGCCGGTCAGGCCACGGTTGCCGCGGAAGATCTTGTCCGACATCCAGCCGCAGAGCAGCGTGCCCGGAATCCCCGCCCACTCGTAGAAGAAATAGGCCCACGAGGTTTTATCCACGGTGAAACCCTTGGCTTCCTTCAGGTAGGTCGGCGCCCAGTCCAGCACGCCGTAGCGCAGCAGGTAGACGAAGACGTTGGCCATGGCGATGTACCAGAGCATTTTGTTGCGCAGCACGTATTTGACGAAAATTTCCTTGGCGCTGAATTCGTCTTCGTGGCTGGCGTCGTAGCCTTCCGGGTAGTCGTTCTTGTACTTCTCGATCGGCGGCAGGCCGACCGACTGTGGGGTGTCGCGCATGGTCACGAAAGCGAACACCGCTACCGCCAGGGCGACGGCGGCCGGGACGTAGAACGCGGCGTGCCAATCGTTGAACAGGCCCATGCCGATCAGAAACAGCGGGCCGATCAGGCCGCCGCCGACGTTATGCGCCACGTTCCACACCGACACCACGCCGCCACGTTCCTTCTGCGACCACCAGTGCACCATCGTGCGTCCGCTCGGCGGCCAGCCCATGCCCTGGGCCCAGCCGTTGATGAACAGCAGGATGAACATCATGGTCACGCTGGAGGTTGCCCAAGGCGCGAAACCGAAAATGAACATCACCCCGGCCGATACCAGCAGGCCGAACGGCAGGAAGTAACGCGGGTTGGAGCGGTCGGACACCAGGCCCATGAGGAACTTGGACAGACCGTAGGCGATGGCGATGGCCGACATCGCCAGACCCAGATCGCCACGGCTGTAGCCTTCGTCGATCAGGTACGGCATGGCCAGCGAGAAGTTCTTGCGCAGCAGGTAGTAACCCGCATAGCCAAAGAAGATGCCGGCGAAGATCTGCCAACGCAGGCGTCGGTAGGTGCTGTCGATTTTTTCTTCAGGCAATGGAGCCTGATGTGCGGCAGGACGAAAGAAAGCAAACATTCAAGAGCTCCAGATTTCTTGTTTTGACTGCGGATGCGAATGTTACAGTTTCGTTACCGAAAATAGCACCGCTTCCCATCGGCAAAACAGCGGAAATGTTGGAAGTCGCGCGTTCCTTTATGAACATGTCGCTCAGATATAAGTGCGCGGCGTTGTGGGAAAGGTTACTTCCGCGGCTTCCTGCCGGGTTTCAGGGTTTTGTAAGGCGCAGATTTGGGAAATGTCCTGCGAACAACGCAGAAGGCACGGCGTTCTGTTTCGGGCCTTCGGGCTCTACCCTTTTGGGGGTGCCAATCGGGCACTCGTGCGGTGAAGGGGGGAGGGCTCATGCGGTGGTGTGTGTTGCTGATTTTGCTGATGGTATCGGGAGGTGCGTGGGCGTCAGAGGTGCTGCTGATTCCGGAAAACAACCCGAGGCCGGTCTATCCGCGGGGGCTTTTCAGGGCTGGAGTGGTCGGTGAAGTGGGCGCCGAGTTCACCGTCCATGCCGACGGTTCAGTCGACCGGATCAGCTTTGCGGCAAACAGCCATCCGGAGCTGATCGAAGCGGTCAGGGTCGCCGTCGAGCAATGGCGTTTCAAACCGTGGGCCGTCGAGGGCGACAGACCGGCACAGACGCGGGTCTTCGCACCGATGGTATTCAGGCTGGATATGGATCAACCCATTCACATCAACCGACAACTGAAAGCCTTGAAGTGCCGCACCTTGAACGAATACCTCGGCAACATTGCGGAACAGTCGTGGATCGATACCAAGGTGTTCGTTCACACCAGGGCCTACCTTTCCAATGTCTTCCACAAAGCGCAACTGCCGGACGAACAACGCCTGGCGAAGATCGCCAGGCTGAACAAGCGGATTCCGACGATTGTCAGGGGATGCCGGGACAGTCCGGTTCGGACTTACATGAGCCTGTTGCCGGAGGACATTCGCAGTCTGATGTAGGGCTGGAATGTTCTGAAGGGCGATCCGGAAGGTGCCTTCAATTCCGGATCGCTCGATCGGCTCAGCGCACTTGCACCACAACTTTCCCGACAGCCTTGCGCTGCCCGAGATCATTGATCGCCTGCGCGGCATTGCCCAGCGGATAGACCTGCGACACCAGCGGTTTCAGCTTGCCTTCGGCAAACCAACCGAACAGTTGCTGGAAGTTCGCCGCGTTGTCCTGCGGCTGGCGCTGGGCGAAGGAACCCCAGAACACGCCGAGTACCGCCGCGCCCTTGAGCAGGGCGAGGTTGACCGGCAGTTCGGGAATGCGGCCGCTGGCGAAACCGACCACCAGCAGGCGGCCGTTCCAGGCGATGGCGCGGATGGCCTGGTCGAACAGGTCGCCGCCGACCGGGTCGTAGATCACGTCGGCGCCCTGGCCGTCGGTCAGGCGCTTGATCTCGTCCTTGAGGCTGGTTTCGCTGTAGTTGATCAGTTCGTCGGCACCGGCAGCCTTGGCCACGGCGAGTTTTTCCGCGCTGCTGGCGGCGGCGATCACCCGGGCGCCCATGGCTTTGCCGATTTCCACGGCGGCCAGGCCAACGCCGCCGGAGGCGCCGAGAACCAGCAGGGTTTCACCCGGTTGCAGGTTGCCGCGCTGTTTAAGGGCGTGCATCGACGTGCCGTAGGTCATGCTGAAGGCGGCGGCGGTGTTGAAATCCATCGACGGCGGGATCGGCAGCACGTTATAGCCTGGCACCGCGACCTGTTCGGCGAAGCTGCCCCAGCCGGTCAGGGCCATGACCCGGTCGCCGACCTTCAGGTGACTGACCTTTTCACCCACCGCGCTGACCACGCCGGAGGCTTCGCCACCGGGGGAAAACGGGAAGGGCGGCTTGAACTGGTACTTGCCCTCGATGATCAGCGTGTCCGGGAAGTTGACCCCGGCGGCGTGCACGTCCAGCAGGATTTCGTTCTTCTTCGCGACAGGACTGGCGACGTCTTCCAGCACCAGCGATTCGGCAGGGCCGAAGGCTTTGCACAGCACGGCTTTCATCAGGGCTATTCCTTTGGGAGTGATGGCCGATAAGTGTAGGTGTGGCAGTCAACGGGTCAACGAGCATGCCCGGCCCTGATAGTCCGCCATAAGCTTGTGCTTGCGCGGCGGGTCGTTATGCTAGGCCGCAAACCGGATAAGGAGCGAATTGTGAAAGCGTGGATCATGTTGTTGCTGGCCCTGTCTCTGCCTGTGGCAGCGCTGGCCGAAGAAGCCAAAGAAGGCGAGGCGCCGAAGGTCAACTACATCACCCTGAGTCCGCCGTTCGTGGGCAACTACGGGCTCGATGGCACTCCGAAGCTCAAGGTCTACAAGGCCGATGTGGCACTGCGGGTGACCGGTGAAGAGGCGACCAAACTGGTCAAGGCCAACGAACCGCTGATCCGCAATCAGCTGGTGGCGCTGTTCACTCAGCAGACGACTGATGCGATGGGCAGCATCGAAGGCAAGGAAAAGCTGCGTCAGGAAGCCTTGAAGCAGACCCAGCAAGTGATGAATGACGAAACCGGCAAGCCGGTGGTTGAAGATCTGTTGTTCAACAACCTGATCATTCAGTAAGGCATTCGTTGTCCGGGCGGGCCTCATCGCGAGCAAGCTCGCTCCCACAGTGGTTTTGTGGTGCCACACATTTGTGTGATCGCCGCTGAACCCTGTGGGAGCGAGCTTGCTCGCGAAGGCATTTTGTCAGGCGACAAATGACTCAGGGTTTCAACGCGATCACCGCCGCCCACTGCTCGGCCGTCACCGGCATCACCGACAGTCGCGAACCCTTTTGTACCAGTGGCATCTCGGCCAACGCGCTCTGCTGTTTCAGATAATCCAGCTTCAAGACCCGGTTGAAAGTCTCCACGTGGGCGACATCAATCGCGCTCCAGGCATTTTTCTCCGGCGTGGCTTTCGGGTCGAAATAGTGGCTTTCCGGTTCCAGTGCGGTGGGATCCGGGTACGCGGCTTCGATGATTTTGCCGATCCCGGCAATGCCTGGCTCCGGGCAGCTGGAGTGATAGAAAAAGAACTCGTCCCCCGCCGCCATGGCCCGCAGGAAATTGCGTGCCTGGTAGTTGCGAACCCCGTCCCAGCGCGCTTTGCCGAGCTTTTCCAAACCCTTGATCGAGAGCTCGTCGGGCTCGGATTTCATCAGCCAGTAGGCCATGGTGTGTGCTCCTCAAGCGGTCATTGGGCAGGTTGTCCGGCAATTTTATGACAAACCGACGGTCGGTTGACGTCAGCATTTGCGCAGAGGTTCACGTTGTCGCAAAATGCCGGCCTTTAAAGCTTGACGCTGCTGCACGGCCTACGAATGGAAACCGCTGCTGTCATCGTGATGATGTGCCTTGAGGGGGGCAATCGATGAAACGCAAACCGGATTTGCTGTGGACTTTGGTAATTTTGTTCGGTCTGGGCGTCGTGACCACCGGTTATGCGCAAAGTCTGTGGGCCAACAAGGCCGATGCACCGATTGAAGTGGCGCAACAAGTACAACAGTCGACAGCCTTCAAACGCTGATACTGCCTTTTCGACGCCGCTGATCCGCGCGGCGTCTATCCCGCGAAATACCACGCCTTGTCGGTCACCGTTCCCTGCAACGGTACATCCCAGCTCGCTTGCGCGAGACGTTCGACCTTCTGACATTCATGGGCCAGGCCCAACAGCGTCGGCTTGCGCCAGTTCTGGCGTCGAGCCAGATACGCCAGGCTGCGGTCGTAGAATCCGCCGCCCATGCCCAGGCGTCCGCCGACATCGTCGAATCCCACCAGTGGCAACAACACCAGATCCAGTGCCCAGACCTTGCGCTGACGGGCCAGATTGGCGCGAGGCTCAAGGATGCGGAAACGGTTGGGTTTGAGTTTTTCGCCGGGGCGGATCTGCTGGAAGACCATTTTGGTCCGTGGCCAGGCACTGAGTACCGGCAGGTAGGTTTTCTTGCCCCGACGCTGGGCGGCGCGCAGCAACAGGCGCGGGTCGATTTCACCGTCGGTGGGCAGGTACAGGGAAATGTGTTTGGCCCGGCGAAAGTGCGGGTCTTGTGCCAGTTGCTTGTACAGGCCTTCGGCGGCCTGGCGTTGCTCGCTTCGCGTCAGCGAGCGGCGGGCCTTGCGCAGCAGGCGGCGCAGTTGGGGGCGGGGCAGCAACGCGGGTTCGGTCATGGTTCGGCTTCGGCAGGGTGGGACGAAAACGTACGCATAAAAAATCCGATGCCGGCATGCACCGGCATCGGATTCGAATCAGGCTCCCCGGATGAGCCGCTGTCGACTTAGCCCTTGAACCCGAGAGTTCAAGGTGGAGGATGCAGTAGGCTTTAAGGCTTTCCGTCTGGCGGACATGCACACCAGCCCAACGTGCAACCCCCAGGGTAGTGCAAATCGGCTCAGGGACATCGTCAACTGGCAAGCACCCCAGGGAGTGCGGCGAGTATAACTCAAGCGGCCTGGCGAATCAGCCCTTGCTGATGTCCGGATCGTCGGCCAGCACCAGATCGACACGATCGAGCAAGTCACGCACCTGTTCACGGGTCGAGCCGCTGGCCTGGATGTCCGGACGCTCTTCTTTGTGCAAGAGATCGTGGGTGATGTTCAACGCGGCCATCACGGCGATGCGGTCGGCGCCGATGACTTTGCCGCTGCTGCGGATCTCGCGCATCTTGCCGTCCAGGTAGCGGGCGGCGCTGATCAGATTGCTGCGCTCTTCCTGGGGACAGATGATCGAATACTCTTTGTCGAGGATCTGCACGGTAACGCTATTGCTTGAACTCATGAGTCTTGCTCCAGGGCCTTGAGGCGCGAAATCATCGATTCGACCTTACGCCGGGCGATTTCGTTTTTTTCAATGAGGTGCGCGCGTTCCTCGCGCCAGGTCTTTTCCTGAGCAAGTAAGAGTGCATTTTGACTCTTTAGTTGCTCGACTCGGGTAATCAGCAGTTCGAGTCTGGCCATCAGCGCTTGCAGGTCGGTGTCTTCCATTGTGTCCACTGATTCGGTCTGATGGGTTTGGCTGGCGGACAGCCTTTAATGGTCTTGGCGAGTCTGTCGATGTAGGATACAAGGCCTTCATTCTAGACATAGCGCCGTCTGGCGCCTAGCTGCCCATGCCCATTCAGAATTCTCCGTACCAAGGCTTTGCCACCCTGCTCAATTCCAGCGGTCATTCCGTTTCGCCTGCCGAACTGCACGGCCTGTTGCTGGGTCGCAGTTGCGCCGGCGCCGGCTTCAATGCCGAAGAATGGCTGATCGATGCTGCCGAGCTGCTCGAAAGCGAGCCGCAGGACAACGTCCGCAACGCGCTGATCGGTCTGCAGGAGATGGTCAAGAGCGAACTCACCGGCGACGATATCACCGTGGTTCTGCTGCTGCCGAACGATGACGCACCGCTGACCGAGCGCGCCGCCGCGCTGGGCGAGTGGTGCCAGGGCTTCCTCACCGGTTTCGGCCTGAACTGCCGCGACAGCAGCATGCTGAGCACCGAAGCTACGGAAGTGTTGCAGGATTTGGCAGCGATCTCCCAGGTGCAAGACGCACTGGAAGAATCCGAAGACGGCGAAAGCGACTATATGGAAGTCATGGAGTACCTGCGTGTAGCGCCGCTGCTGCTGTTCTCCGAAACCAAAAAGGCCGACGTGCCGCCAGCGGCCAAGCCGTCGCTGCACTGATCGCGTGCCAAGGAAAGCCATCTGCCCATGATCCATATCCCGAAAGCGGAATACGCCCGGCGCCGCAAGGCGCTGATGGCGCAGATGGAACCCAACAGCATCGCGATCCTGCCTGCCGCCGCGGTCGCCATTCGCAACCGCGACGTCGAGCATGTCTATCGCCAGGACAGCGACTTCCAGTACCTCAGCGGTTTCCCCGAGCCGCAAGCGGTCATCGTCCTGATGCCCGGTCGCGAACACGGCGAGTACGTGCTGTTCTGTCGTGAACGCAATGCCGAGCGCGAACTCTGGGACGGCCTGCGCGCCGGCCAGGAAGGCGCGATTCGCGACTTTGGCGCTGACGACGCCTTCCCCATCACCGACATCGACGACATCCTGCCGGGCCTGATCGAAGGCCGCGACCGGGTGTATTCGGCCATGGGCAGCAACCCGGAATTCGATCGCCACCTGATGGACTGGATCAACGTGATCCGCTCCAAGGCGCACCTCGGCGCCCAGCCGCCGAACGAATTCGTTGCCCTGGATCACCTGCTGCACGACATGCGCCTGTATAAATCGGCGGCAGAAGTGAAGGTGATGCGCGAAGCGGCGCGGATTTCCGCCCAGGCTCACATCCGGGCAATGCAGGCCAGCCGCGCCGGGCTGTACGAGTACAGCCTCGAAGCCGAGCTCGATTACGAGTTCCGCAAGGGCGGGGCGAAGATGCCGGCCTACGGCTCGATCGTCGCTGCCGGGCGCAACAGCTGCATCCTGCATTACCAGCAGAATGACGCGTTGCTCAAGGACGGTGACCTGGTCCTGATCGACGCCGGTTGCGAAATCGACTGCTACGCCAGCGACATCACCCGTACCTGGCCGGTCAACGGCAAGTTTTCCGCCGAGCAGAAAGCGATCTACGAACTGGTGCTGGCTTCGCAGGAAGCGGCATTCGCCGAAATCGCCCCGAACAAACACTGGAACCAGGCGCACGAAGCCACGGTTCGGATCATCACCACCGGGCTGGTGAAGCTGGGGCTGTTGCAGGGCGAAGTCGACGAGTTGATCTCTTCCGAGGCCTACAAGGCGTTTTACATGCACCGCGCCGGCCACTGGCTGGGGATGGATGTGCATGATGTCGGCGAATACAAGGTCGGCGGCGAATGGCGGGTGCTGGAAGTCGGCATGGCGCTGACCGTGGAGCCGGGCATCTACATCGCCCCGGACAATCAGAACGTAGCGAAGAAATGGCGCGGCATTGGCGTGCGCATCGAGGACGACGTGGTAGTGACCAAGAGCGGTTGTGAAATCCTGACCGGCGGCGTGCCGAAAACCGTCGCCGAGATCGAAGCCCTGATGGCGCAAGCACGGACCTGCGCGGCATGAGTCGGGTCAATCTGGCAATCATCGGCGGCGGTCTGGTCGGCGCCAGTCTGGCGTTGGCCTTGCAGGCCGGGGCCAAGGCTCGTGGCTGGAAGATCGTGCTGATCGAACCGTTCGCCCCCGGCGACAGCTGGCAGCCGAGCTACGACGCACGTTCGTCGGCGCTGTCCTTTGGCTCGCGACAGATTTATCAACGGCTGGGCGTATGGCAGGAAATCTCCCGCCGCGCCGAGCCGATCAAGCAGATTCACGTGTCCGACCGAGGACGTTTTTCCACCGCCCGACTGTCGGCGATGGAAGAGGGTGTCCCGGCGCTGGGTTACGTGGTGGAAAACGCCTGGCTCGGCCAGTGCTTGTGGCAGCACCTCGACAAAGACGTGATCAGCTGGCGCTGCCCGGCAGAAGTCACCCGCATGGAACCGTTGCCGGACGGCTATCGCCTGACCCTCAACGATGAAACCACGATTGAATGCGATCTGGCGGTGCTCGCCGATGGCGGCCGTTCCGGTCTGCGCGAGCAACTGGGCATCAACGTGCGCAAGCGCCCGTACAACCAGAGCGCGCTGATCGCCAACATCACTCCGAGCGAAGCACACAACGGAATGGCCTTCGAGCGCTTCACCGATGAAGGCCCGATGGCGTTGCTGCCGCTGCCGGAAAACCGCTGCGCGCTGGTCTGGACCCGTCTGGGTATGGACGCGCAACGGCTGGCGGACCTGAGCGAGCGTGATTTCCTCAGCGAGCTGCAAGGCGTGTTCGGCTACCGCCTCGGCACCCTGAAACAGGTTGGCGCGCGGCATCTGTACCCGCTGTCGCTGGTGGAAGCCGAAGAGCAGGTGCGCTCGCATCTGGCCGTGCTCGGCAACGCCGCCCACAGCCTGCATCCGATTGCCGGGCAGGGTTTCAACCTGTCCTTGCGCGATGCCGATGCGTTGGCCGCCGCGTTGCTGGCCAGCGACAAACCGCTGGGGGATTTCGCCACGCTGCAGGCCTATCGCGAGCGTCAGCGTCTCGATCAGGACCTCACCGTGGGTTTCTCCGATCAGGTGACGCGTCTGTTCGGCAGCACTAAGCCGCTGGTGTCGCTGGGGCGCAACATCGGCCTGCTCGGCCTCGATCTGCTGCCGCCGGCCAAACGCTGGTTCGCCCGTCAGGCCATGGGGCTGGGGACGCGGCCGGATGCGTGAGTGGCTGATCAAACAATTTGGCAAGGCGCGGCTGATGCGCTGGGTCATGACGTTCTACCCGCCGTACTTCGGCGCCGGTGTCCGGGTGCAGCACATCAGCGATGACTTTCGTGACATCCGGGTCTCGATGGGACTGGGCTGGTACAACCGCAATTACGTCGGCACCCAGTTCGGCGGCAGTCTGTATTCGATGGTCGATCCGTTCTTCATGTTGATGCTCATGGAAAACCTCGGCTCGAAGTACATCGTCTGGGACAAGGCCGCCGACATTGATTTCATCTCGCCGGGCAAAGGCCCGGTGTTCGCCCGGTTCAACATCGACGACACCCTGCTCGACGAGATCCGTCGGCAGACCGCCAGCGGCGAGAAATACCTGCCGCAGTTGCAGGTCGACATTCATGACGGCGCCGGCAATCTGGTGGCGCGGGTCGGTAAAACCCTTTACGTGCGGCTCAAGCCGCCAGCGAGACAGGCTTAAAGCATGGAAATGCGCGCGGATGTGCTGATTGTCGGAGCCGGAATGGTCGGCAGCGCCCTGGCGCTGGCGTTGCAGGGCAGCGGGCTGGAAGTCCTGCTGCTCGACGGCAGCCCGCTGAGCGTCAAACCCTTCGATGGCGACGCGCCGTTCGAGCCGCGAGTCAGTGCGCTGTCGGCGGCCAGTCAGCGGATCCTCGATCGCCTCGGCGTGTGGGACGGTATCGTCAATCGACGCAGCAGCCCTTACACCGACATGCACGTCTGGGACGGCAGCGGCACCGGGCAGATTCACTTCTCGGCCAGCAGCGTACACGCCGATGTGCTTGGCCACATTGTCGAAAACCGCGTGGTTCAGGATGCCTTGCTCGACCGTCTGCATGATTGCGATATGGGCCTGCTGTCCAACGCGCGGCTGGAGCAGATGCGCCGTTCCGGTGACGACTGGCTGCTGACCCTGGCCGATGGCCGCACCTTGCGCGCGCCGCTGGTGATCGCGGCGGATGGTGCCAATTCCGCCGTGCGCCGTCTGACCGGTGTCGCTACTCGCGAGTGGGATTACCTGCATCACGCCATCGTCACCAGCGTGCGCAGCAGCAAACCGCACCGCATGACCGCGTGGCAGCGTTTCACCGATCACGGGCCGCTGGCGTTTCTGCCGTTGGAGCGTGACGGTCAGCAGGACTGGTGCTCGATCGTCTGGTCGACCACACCGAGCGAAGCCGAACGGCTGATGGCGCTGGATGAAGCGGACTTCTGCCGTGAGCTGGAGCGCGCTTTCGAAGGTTGCCTCGGCGACGTCATCAGTGCCGACCCGCGTCTGTGCGTGCCGCTGCGCCAGCGTCACGCCAAGCGCTACGTGGCCGAGGGCCTGGCGTTGATCGGCGATGCCGCGCACACCATTCACCCGCTGGCGGGGCAGGGCGTGAACCTTGGTTTCCTGGACGCCGCTGTGCTGGCCGAAGTGCTGTTGCAAGCCAACGAACGCGGCGAACGCTTGGCGGACGTGAGAGTCCTGAGTCGCTACGAGCGCCGGCGCATGCCGCACAATCTGGCGCTGATGGCCGCGATGGAAGGTTTCGAGCGGTTGTTCCAGGCCGATCCGCTTCCGCTGCGCTGGCTGCGCAACACCGGCCTGAAAATCGTCGAGCAGATGCCCGAGGCCAAAGCGTTGTTCGTGCGCGAAGCATTGGGTCTGACCGGGGACTTGCCGGCCCTCGCCAAGGCCTGACGAATGTCGTGCAACATCTGGTAACTCCTTGGGAAAGTGTTCGATTGAGCTCGTAAATGTGAGTCCTTATCATTTGGGCCACTTTTCCCGACCGAGAGACCGCTCCCATGTTGGCATCCAAGCGTGTTCTGACCGCACTGGCCCTGACCCTGATCGGCAGCACTGCCGCCCAGGCCGCCGACGAGGTGGTGGTCTACTCCTCGCGTATCGATGAGCTGATCAAGCCGGTGTTCGATGCCTACACCGCCAAGACCGGGGTGAAGATCAAGTTCATCACCGACAAGGAAGCGCCGCTGATGCAGCGGATCAAGGCCGAGGGCGAGAACGCCACCGCCGACCTGCTGCTGACCGTCGATGCCGGCAACCTCTGGCAGGCCGAGCAGATGGGCATTCTCCAGCCGTTCACCTCGAAAACCATCGACGCCAACATTCCCCTGCAATATCGCTCGTCCACCCACGCCTGGACCGGCCTGAGCCTGCGCGCGCGAACCATCGCCTATTCCACCGAGCGCGTGAAACCAGGCGAACTGACCACCTACGAAGCATTGGCCGACAAAAACTGGGAAGGCCGCCTGTGCCTGCGCACGGCGAAGAAGGTCTACAACCAGTCGCTGACCGCCACCATGATCGAAGTCCACGGCGCCGAGAAGACCGAGAAAATCCTCAAGGGCTGGGTCAACAACCTGTCCACCGACGTGTTCTCCGATGACGTCGCGGTGCTGGAGGCGATCAACGCCGGCCAGTGCGACGTCGGCATCGTCAACACTTACTACTATGGCCGCCTGCACAAACAGAAGCCGGAACTGCCGGTGAAACTGTTCTGGCCGAACCAGGCGGATCGCGGGGTGCACGTCAACTTGTCGGGCATCGGTTTGACCAAGCATGCACCGCATCCGGAGGCGGCCAAGGCGCTGGTCGAATGGATGACCACGCCTGAAGCGCAGAAGATCTTTGCCGATGTGAACCAGGAATTCCCGGCGAATCCGGCGGTGAAGCCTTCGGAAGAAGTGGCGGCCTGGGGGGAGTTCGTGGCGGATACGCTGCCGGTTGAAGTGGCGGGCAAGCGTCAGGCTGAAGCGATCCGGATGATGGATCGGGCGGGTTGGAACTGAGTATGTTGCCGGCTGCGGTGTTCGCTTAAGATCGCCGCCCTCACCCCAGCCCTCTCCCGGGGGGAGAGGGAGCCGATTTGCGCCGAATTCGAATCCTGAGTTCGACGCGATATCTCAGGTCGATGTATAGCGAATGAACAACACGGTCAGTCCCCTCTCCCTCCGGGAGAGGGCTAGGGTGAGGGCAGCAATCCTGACCTGAAACAAAAAAATCAAGAACACCTACATCCCTCCAGAGTTCTAAAAGTGGCCCACCCCGCCCAACGCCGCTGGTACCCCATCGTCTTCGCCATCGCCGCGTTGGTGCTGCTCCCCCTCAGCGTCCTCCTGCTCTCATGGCAAACCATCGATCACCAGATCTGGTCGCACCTGTGGGAAACCCAGATGCCACGCCTGCTGGGCAACACCCTGACGCTGGTCCTCGGCGTAGGTGTCGGCGTGACACTGATCGGCGTGAGCCTCGCCTGGCTCACCAGCCTCTGCGAATTCCCCGGGCGACGCTGGCTCGACTGGGCGTTGATGCTGCCGTTCGCCATCCCGGCCTACGTGCTGGCGTTCGTCTTCGTCGGCCTGCTGGATTTCGCAGGCCCCGTGCAAACCCTGCTGCGCGAATGGTTCGGCACCGGCCTGCGACTGCCGCGAGTGCGCTCCACCGGTGGCGTGATTCTGGTGCTGGTGCTGGTGTTTTATCCCTACGTCTACCTGCTGGCGCGCACTGCGTTTCTTGCGCAGGGCAAAGGATTGATGGAAGCCGCACGAGTGCTCGGCCAGTCACCCTGGCAGGCATTCTGGCGTGTGGCATTGCCGATGGCGCGGCCGGCCATCGGTGCTGGCGTGGCGCTGGCACTGATGGAAACCCTGGCGGATTTCGGTGCGGTGTCGGTGTTCAACTTCGACACCTTCACCACCGCGATCTACAAGACCTGGTATGGCTTCTTCAGCCTGCCAAGCGCCGCGCAACTGGCCAGCCTGTTGTTGCTGGTGGTGATGCTGGTGCTGTACGGCGAGCGCCGTGCCCGTGGCGCCAATCGGGCAAGCAACGAGAGACCACGGGTCAAGGCGCTGTATCACTTGCGCGGGCCAAAGGCCTGGGCGGCGAGCGGCTGGTGCGGTCTGGTGTTCGCCTGCGCGTTTGTCATTCCGGTGCTGCAACTGGTGGTGTGGTTCTGGCAGCGCGGGCGATTCGATCTGGATGAGCGCTACGCCGGGCTGATTCTGCACACCCTGTATCTGGGCGGCATGGCAGCGCTGATCACGGTCAGCGTGGCGATGTTGCTGGCGTTCGCCCGGCGTCTGGCGCCGACCCGGACGATCAACTCCGCAGTCGGTCTGGCCAATCTCGGCTATGCGTTGCCGGGCTCGGTGCTGGCGGTGTCGATCATGCTGGCGTTCAGTTATCTGGATCGGGAGCTGGTGATTCCGCTGTCCGGCTGGCTCGGCGGTGCGGGCAAACCGTTGCTGCTGGGCAGTCTGGCCGCGTTGCTGCTGGCGTATCTGGTGCGGTTCGTGGCGGTGGCTTACGGGCCACTGGAAAGCAGTCTGGCGCGTATACGGCCCTCTTTACCTGAAGCGGCACGTAGCCTGGGTGTCAGTGGGCCGCGACTGTTTTTCAAAGTGTATCTGCCGTTGTTGCTGCCCGGTACGCTCAGCGCGGCGTTGCTGGTGTTCGTCGATGTGCTCAAGGAAATGCCCGCGACCCTGCTGATGCGCCCGTTTGGCTGGGACACGCTGGCGGTGCGGGTCTTTGAAATGACCAGCGAAGGCGAATGGGCGAGGGCATCGCTGCCGGCATTGACGCTGGTGTTGGTCGGTCTGTTACCGGTCATCGGTTTGATCCGACGCTCGGCGCACAGAAACACTTAGTCGTCAGTCCTGAATCATGCGGCTACAATGCGCGGCATTCGGTGCGGTCCGTCTGACAGACCCTGTCGCTGAAATCGGCTGAAAGCCCTTTTTTACAGGGCTTTCCGATCCGTGCAGCAGCGCTCCGCACCTTCGCCACGCCCGGAAGGAGAAACCCATGGGACAGCGTACGCCTCTGTATGACCTGCATCTCGCCCTCGGCGCGAAGATGGTCGATTTTGGCGGTTGGGACATGCCCCTGCATTACGGCTCGCAGGTCGAGGAGCACCACGAGGTGCGCCGCGATTGCGGGGTGTTCGATGTTTCCCACATGACCGTGATCGATGTCAGCGGCCCCCAGGCCAAGGCCTGGCTCCAGCATTTGCTGGCCAATGACGTCGAACGCCTGCACAGCCCCGGCCGTGCGTTGTACAGCACCATGCTCAACGAGCGCGGCGGTATCGTCGATGACATGATCGTCTATCGCCTCGAAGACGGTTATCGTCTGGTGGTCAACGCCTCCACCCGCGATCAGGACCTGGCCTGGATGCAGGCACAGCTGGGCAGCTTCGATGTGCAAATGCACGAACGCTCCGAGCTGGCGATGCTCGCCATTCAAGGCCCCCATGCCCGGCACAAGATTGCCGAGCTGGTGACCCAGTCCCGCGCCAACCTGATCCAGATGCTCAAGCCTTTCGAAGGTCACGTCGACGGCGACTGGTTCATCGCGCGCACCGGCTACACCGGTGAGGACGGTCTGGAAATCGCCCTGCCGGCCGATCAGGCCCCCGGATTTTTCAACGATCTGGTGGGCGCCGGCATTTCCCCCATCGGCCTCGGCGCCCGCGACACGCTGCGGGTTGAGGCCGGCATGAACCTTTACGGTCAGGACATCCACCAGGACGTTTCGCCTCTGGCCTCGAACATGGCCTGGAGCATCGCCTGGGAGCCGACCACGCGCCGGTTCATCGGTCGCGACGCGCTGGAGGCGGAAAAAACCGCTGGTGTGCAGCACAAACTGGTCGGCCTGGTACTTGAGGAACGCGGAGTTTTGCGGGCCCATCAGGTGGTTCGTATCGCTGATGTTGGCGAAGGGGAGATCACCAGTGGTAGTTTCTCTCCTACGCTTAGCAAGTCGATTGCCCTGGCACGTGTACCGATGGCGACTGCCGACCGCGCCGAAGTGGAAATCCGTGGCAAGTGGTATCCGGTACGAGTGGTCAAACCGACCTTCGTCCGTCACGGCAAAACCTTGATCTAAACCTTTTCCGGCGGGCACGACCGCTGACAATTTCTTGAGGACACCGAGCATGAGCACCATCCCAGCTGAACTGCGTTTTGCCGAAAGTCATGAATGGGCGCGCCTGGAAGCAGACGGCACCGTCACCGTGGGCATCAGCGATCACGCCCAGGAAGCGTTGGGTGATGTGGTGTTTGTCGAGCTGGCAGAAGTCGGCAAGGTGTTTGCCGCCGGTGATGCCGCCGGTGTCGTCGAGTCGGTGAAGGCTGCTTCCGACATCTATTCCCCGGTGGGTGGCGAAGTGATTGCCGTCAACGAAGATCTGGCCGGTTCGCCGGAAGAGCTGAACAACGACCCGTACGCCGCGTGGATCTTCAAGCTCAAGCCAAGCGACAAGGCCGAGCTGGACAAGCTGCTCGACGCTGCCGCCTACAAGGCTGCCATCGGCGAATAAGCTGCAGGCGAGACCCCAAAGCCCCGACCCGTCGGGGCTTTTTTCTGCCCGGGACTTTTGCCGTCGGGGTGGCTGCTATGCTGGTTTGACCGTGTTGCATTGACGCCGAGCCGCCAGCCAAGAGAGAGCCCGTCATGTCCCAGTTGCCATCCCTGAGCCAGTCACGCGATCCCCATGCCTTCCTGCGCCGCCACCTCGGCCCTGATGCCGCCGAGCAGCAGGCGATGCTCGACAGCCTCGGCCTCGGCAGCCGGGTCGAACTGATCGAACAGACCGTGCCGCCGGGCATTCGCCTCAACCGTGAGCTGGACCTGCCACCGGCGCTGGACGAGCAGGCAGCGCTGGCCAGACTGCGCGGTTATGCCGAGCAGAATCAGGTCTGGACCAGCCTGATCGGCATGGGCTACCACGGCACCCTGACGCCGACCGTCATCCTGCGCAACGTGCTGGAAAATCCTGGCTGGTACACCGCCTACACGCCTTATCAACCGGAAATCGCCCAGGGCCGGCTCGAAGCGCTGCTCAACTTTCAGCAGCTGACCATCGACCTCACCGGCCTTGAACTGGCCAACGCTTCCCTGCTCGATGAAGCCACCGCCGCCGCGGAAGCCATGGCCCTGGCCAAGCGGGTGGCGAAGTCGAAAAGCAATCTGTTCTTCGTCGACGAAAACTGTCATCCCCAGACCATTTCCGTGGTGCAGACCCGCGCCGAAGGCTTCGGCTTCGAATTGATCGTCGACGCTGTGGATAACTTGAAGCAGCACCAGGTGTTCGGCGCACTCCTGCAATACCCCGACACCCACGGCGAAGTCCGCGACCTGCGGCCGCTGATCGATCACCTGCACGCGCAACAGGCGCTGGCCTGCGTGGCGGCCGATCTGCTCAGTCTGTTGTTGCTGACCCCGCCGGGCGAACTGGGTGCCGATGTGGTGTTCGGATCATCCCAGCGTTTTGGCGTGCCGATGGGTTACGGCGGCCCGCACGCGGCGTTTTTCGCCAGTCGCGAGGAATACAAACGGGCGATTCCCGGGCGGATCATCGGCGTGTCGAAAGATGCCCGTGGCAACGTCGCGCTGCGCATGGCCCTGCAAACCCGCGAGCAGCACATTCGCCGGGAGAAGGCCAATTCGAACATCTGCACCGCCCAGGTGTTGCTGGCCAACATTGCCAGTTTCTATGCGGTCTATCACGGCCCGGAAGGGCTGAAACGAATCGCCCAGCGGGTGCACCGGTTGACCTGCATTCTCGCCGCCGGGCTCGAACGCCATGGCATCCAGCGCCTCAACCAGTACTTCTTCGACACCCTCACGCTGGACGTGGGCGGGGCGCAAACCGCGATCATCGAAAGTGCCCAGGCCGCGCAGATCAACCTGCGCATTCTCGGTCGTGGCCAACTCGGTCTGAGCCTCGACGAGACCTGTGATGAAAACACCGTGGCCAGACTGTTCGATGTGCTGCTGGGCGCCGATCACGGGTTGAGCGTCGATGAGCTCGACGCCGAAACGCTGGCCTCCGGCATTCCCGACACGCTGCAACGCAGTACGCCTTACCTGCGCCATCCGGTGTTCAACGCCCACCACAGCGAAACCGAGATGCTGCGCTACCTCAAGCAACTGGAGAACAAGGATCTGGCGCTCAACCAGTCGATGATCCCGCTGGGCTCCTGCACCATGAAACTCAACGCCACCAGCGAGATGATCCCGATCACCTGGCCGCAATTCGCCAATCTGCACCCGTTCGTGCCCCGGGAGCAGGCCGTTGGTTACACGCTGATGATCGAGGAGCTGGAGCGCTGGCTGTGCGCGATCACCGGGTTCGATGCGATCTGCATGCAGCCCAACTCCGGTGCCCAGGGCGAGTACGCCGGGTTGCTGGCGATCCGCAAATACCACGAGAGCCGCCAGCAGGGTGGGCGCGACATTTGTCTGATTCCTTCTTCGGCCCACGGCACCAACCCGGCCTCGGCGCAGATGGCCGGGATGCGCGTGGTGATCGTCGAGTGCGACGATGCCGGCAACGTCGATCTGGAAGATTTGAAAGCCAAGGCGTCCGAGGCCGGGGCCAAGCTGTCGTGCCTGATGGCGACCTACCCGTCGACCCACGGCGTGTACGAGGAAGGCATCAGCGAAATCTGCGAAGTTATCCACAAGCACGGCGGCCAGGTGTACATGGACGGCGCCAACCTCAACGCTCAAGTTGGGCTGGCGCGGCCGGCGGACATCGGCGCCGATGTATCGCACATGAACCTGCACAAGACCTTCTGCATTCCCCACGGCGGAGGCGGGCCGGGCATGGGGCCGATTGGCGTGCGTGCGCATCTGGCACCGTTCGTTGCCAACCATCCGGTGATTCCGATCGACGGGCCGCAACCGCAGAACGGTGCGGTCAGCGCCGCGCCGTGGGGAAGCGCAAGCATTCTGCCGATCAGCTGGATGTACATCGCGATGATGGGGCCGCAACTGGCGGATGCCAGCGAGGTGGCGATTCTGGCGGCGAATTACCTGGCGCAGCATCTGTCCGGTGCGTTCCCCGTTCTGTACACCGGTCGCAACGAGCGGGTCGCCCATGAGTGCATTCTGGATCTGCGGCCACTGAAGGCTGCCACCGGCATCAGTGAAGAGGATGTCGCCAAGCGCCTGATGGATTACGGTTTCCATGCGCCGACCATGTCGTTCCCGGTGCCGGGCACCTTGATGGTCGAGCCGACCGAGAGCGAATCCAAGGCCGAACTGGATCGCTTCATTGGCGCCATGTTGAGCATCCGCGCGGAAATCACCGAAGTGCAGAATGGCAACTGGCCGGCCGAGGACAACCCGCTCAAACGGGCGCCGCACACTCTGGCCGATATCACCGGCGTGTGGGAGCGGCCGTACAGCATCGAGCAGGGCATCACGCCGGATGCGCACACCAAAGCGCACAAATATTGGCCGGCGGTGAACCGGGTCGATAACGTCTACGGTGACCGCAACCTGTTCTGCGCCTGTGTGCCGGTGGACGAATACCGCTGATCAGCGGGCAAAAAAATGCCGCTCGTGTGAGCGGCACTTTTGTCTGTCCGGAAGGTTATTCCGACGCCACGGCGTTCTTCGCCAGGATCGCGTTCGCCAGTTCCATGTCCGTTGCCTGCAGGCCCGGGTTGTCGGCGCGGACTTTCTGCATCGCGGCTTCCAGGTACGGGCCACGGATGCCGCCATCGCTGGCGACGAAACTGCCGGCATCGTCCTGGGCGGCAACGATCAGTTTGTGATCCTTGAAGGTCAGGTAGGTCGAGCCGGTGGTGGCGCCGGACGAAATGACGTTACGCCAAAAGCTGTCGGCCATTGCCGAACCAACAGGCAGAGACAGCAGGGCAAGGGTGGCGACAGCAAGTTTGAGACGCATGTTGGGTGACTCCACTGGTGTTGAATAACCGGTTGGATCGCCGTTTCCCCGATCCGGTTCCGTGAGCGGCTATTTCTGCTCGTTCTGTGGTGTCACCCGCAGCACTTCCTCAAGCGTCGTCAGCCCGGCCGCGACTTTCTGCGCGCCGGACAACCGCAGGCTGCGCATCCCTTCCTTGAACGCTTGTCGGCGGATCGCGGTGAGATCGGTGTCGGGGCTGATCAAGGCTTTGAGGCTGTCGCTCAGTTGCATGATTTCGTAGACACCGGCGCGCCCGTGATAACCGGTGTCACGGCACTCCAGGCAACCGATGGCCCGTTGCGCATTGCCCGGCAGCGGCGCCTGCCACGGCCGGGTCAGGGTTTGCCAGTCTTCTTCATCAAGAGTCAGTGGCGCCTTGCAGTGCGGGCACAGGGTTCGCACCAGCCGTTGCGCCATGACGCCGAGGACGGTGGCCTTGATCAGGTAATGCGGCACGCCGAGTTCCAGCAGACGGCTGATGGCACTCGGCGCGTCGTTGGTGTGCAGGGTCGAGAGCACCAGGTGCCCGGTCAACGCTGCCTGGATTGCCATTTCGGCGGTTTCCAGGTCGCGGATCTCGCCGATCATGATGATGTCCGGGTCCTGCCGCATCAGCGCGCGCACACCGGCAGCGAAGGTCAGGTCGATGTTGTGCTGGACCTGCATCTGGTTGAAGGCCGGTTCGACCATCTCGATCGGGTCCTCGATGGTGCAGAGGTTGACCTCGGGCGTCGCCAGTTTTTTCAGCGTGGTGTACAGCGTGGTGGTCTTGCCGGAACCAGTCGGGCCGGTGACGAGGATGATGCCGTTGGGCTGGCGGGTCATGTCCTGCCAGCGCCGCAGGTCGTCGGCGGAAAAACCGAGCTGGTCGAAATCCTTGAGCAGCACCTCCGGGTCGAAGATCCGCATTACCATTTTTTCACCGAACGCGGTGGGCAGGGTCGAGAGCCGTAGCTCGACTTCGCCGCCGTCCGGGGTCTTGGTCTTGACCCGGCCGTCCTGGGGTTTGCGCTTCTCGGCGACGTTCATCCGGCCAAGGCTTTTCAGGCGACTGACGATGGCCATCGTCACCTGCGGCGGAAATTGATAGACGTTGTGCAGCACGCCGTCGATGCGAAAACGCACGGTGCCTTGCTCGCGCCGGGGTTCGATGTGGATATCGCTGGCCCGTTGCTGGAAGGCGTACTGGAACAGCCAGTCGACGATGTTGACGATGTGCGCGTCGTTGGCGTCCGGCTCCTGATCACTGGCGCCGAGGTTGAGCAGCTGCTCGAAATTGCCGAGGTTGCCGCTCTGCGCATCGGCATTGCTGGCGCCGCTGACCGATTTGGCGAGACGGAAGAACTCGACGCTGAAACGCTGGATGTCTGCCGGGTTGGCCACCACCCGTTTGATCGGCAGTTTCAGGACGTGAGTCAGATCCGCCTCCCAGCCGCTGACATAGGGCTGGGCGCTGGCCACGGTGACTGCATCGCGGTCGACCGACACCGCGAGAATCTTGTGGCGCTGGGCAAAGGCATAGGACATCAGCGGCGTGATGGCGGCGACGTTGATCTTTAGCGGATCGATCCTCAGGTACGGCTGGCCGGCCTGCTGCGCCAGCCACAGGGTCAGGCTTTCCAGGTCGAGGTGCTTGCCCGGACGGCTGAGGTCGTCCAGTTGCTGGCTGGCGATGAATTCCAGCGGGTGCTTCTGGCCGTGAGCGGCATGCCGACGCCGGGCATTCAGCGCCTGCTCGGCCGAGTCCTGGCAGATGAAACCCTGGGCGACCAGTTCACGCAGTACCTCATTGAGATCCAGCCAGCGGTCCTGAGTGGCGAGTTGAACGGACATGCGGGCTCCTTTTGAACGACAGTTCGCAAAGGATAGTCGTGGCCCCGCCGACCGTTGGGCCACTACCCGACGAAGACGTTTCGGTTCTTGTCAGCCGGCCGCCTGCGCCGGCGCATCCCACGCCGCGTCGGGGTTTTGCAGGTTCACCGAGCAGACGCTGATCAGGTTACGAAGTTTTTCCGCGATCACCTGGGCGCGGTGCCAGCTCAGGCCGCTCATGACGATGTCGATCGACAGCAGATCGTCCAGCCGCTGGACATTGACCTGTTCCGGGGTGAGGAACTGCAAGGCGAACAGGTTCAGCACCCGCACCAGCAAATCCGGCTCGGCCTCGGCCAGGATCTGGTACTGAGCAAGGCAATGGGCGTTGCAGGCATTCCACACATCGGCACGGGGCGCGGGGGTGTTGACGGCTTCGAGGTATGGCATGGCAGGTCTCCGGAATCAGTGGAGGAATTTTTACATCCGATTCCGGGCATTTCTTGTCTAAGATTGGCTGATTACGCGATTGATCGGGTGGATCAATTCGGTATTTATTTATTTGGAGGATTAGTTATGCACAGTGAGCTGGACAGCTACGACCGGCGCATTCTCGCCCTGCTGCAAGAGGACGCGTCCTTGTCCAGCGCACAGATCGCCGAACAGGTGGGGCTGTCGCAATCGCCGTGCTGGCGGCGGATTCAGCGGATGAAGGAGGAGGGGATCATTCGTGGTCAGGTGACTTTGCTCGATCGCAAGAAGATTGGCCTGAACACGCAGATCTTCGCCGAGATCAAACTCAATGCCCACGGTCGTTCGAACTTCACCGAGTTCACCGAGGCGATTCGCGGCTTTCCCGAAGTGCTGGAGTGTTATGTGCTGATGGGGGCGGTGGACTTTCTGCTGCGGATCGTCGCGGCGGACATTGAGGCGTATGAACGGTTCTTCTTCGAGAAGCTGTCGCTGGTGCCGGGGATTCAGGAAGTGAACTCGATTGTGGCGCTGTCGGAGATCAAGTCGACGACGAGTTTACCGGTACTGCGCTGATGATCGTTCCCACGGGTGGGAACGATCATCATGCGGGGATTACATGCGTAGCAGCATTTTCCACGCGCGGTTCTGGTACACCGCAATCGCCTGATGCTTGCGTGCATCGAGCAGTTCGTCGGTGATGGTCGGCTCGTTGGCCAGTTGCGCCAGTTTGTTCAGCTCGCCGTACAGACGATCCATTTCCGGGATTTCCAGCACGTTGCGCGCGTGGTGCAGCCAGACCTGGATGCGCTCGATGCGCGGCAGTTGCTCGGCCAGATCTTCCGGCTGCTGCTGATAACGCTGCAATTGCAGCGAAGTGGCTTCCTCGCCCAGCAGGCGCGGCAGCCAGCTTTGCAACTGCGCGGCACCCTGGCGATTGCCACGGGTGTTGCGGTCAGCGGCCCAGGTGCGGGCCAGCAACCAGCGCGAAGCGTTCAGCGAGAACAGGCCCCAGCGCGGATCTTCCAGCTCTTCGAGGAACTGCTCCGGCGCGGCTTTGCGCACGTCTTCGTCTTCGATGCCAACCTGTACCAGCGGACGCCAGTCTTCCAGCAGCGCATCCAGCGCAACGCGCAGGTCGTGAGTCGACTGACGCGGTGCAGCCTGGCCGAGGCTGCTCAGCAGGGCGCGCATTTCCGCAAGGTTTTCGACCCAGTCCTGCAGCAGGCGCCAGTGGCCGTTGAAGCGATACTGTTCGGCCAGACGTTGGCTGCTGCCGAGCAAGTGCCAGCTCAGGGCGGCGAAGGCGTCGTCCAGCGGAGTTTCAGCGGTGATGGCCGGCGCCGGCAGGCTCAGCGAGTAGCTGTTGGCGTCGTACAGGCGATAGCCGCGCTCGGCCTTGCTGATGTCGCACGGCATCAGGGCCAGGGTTTCGGCCAGCTCGGCGGCCAGTTCCAGCAGCGCGGCAGGCTCGCCTTCGCGCAGTTCCAGTTCCAGCTCGCAGATTTCTTCTTTCTGCTTGCCGACTACCACGTGGCCCAGGTCCAGCGCGGCTTCGATGACCACTTTGGTCTTGCCACGGCCCCAGGCGATTTCGGCGCGCTCGCGGACGAAATCGGTGGTGAAGATCGGCTTCAGGGTTTTCTTGTCCAGCTCGGCAAGGGACTCGGGCCAGCATTCGCCGTCGAGTTTTTTCACGTCGAGCTTGGCTTTGGGCAGGTTCCAGTCGTACTCGTTACGCTCGGACAGACCGGCAACGCTCTGGCCACGGGTCTTGAGGGTCTGAATCACTTCTTCGCCGTCCTTGCGCAGGCGCAGGGCAACCTTGGCCCGGGCCAGGTCACGCTCAGGCGTGTCGAAGTACTGATTCATCAACTCACGGCGTTCCCAGCCACTTTTGTTGCGTTTTTTCAGGAGAGGGTGCTCGCGCAGGGCGGCGAGGGTTTCGCGGCTGACGCGGAGTTTGATTTCGGTTTCTTTCTGCATGGCCGGAAAATCCAGGATCGGGAGCGCAGCCGGGGGAATGTGTGGCTGCCAAGGTCGTGCAGTGTACAGGACTGAACCTTCCTACGCTTTGCGGCGGTTTATTCTCGGCGCCGGATGGTTCTATGATGAACCTCAATCCGGGAGTTGGAGTCAGCGATGCCTTTGCCGTCCATGCAAGACCAGTTCGCTGCACTGATCGCCGCGCCGTCGGTCAGTTGCACTCAGCCGGGCCTCGACCAGTCCAACCGGGCGGTGATCGATCTGCTCGCGGGCTGGCTCGGCGACCTCGGCTTCAACTGCGACATCCAGCAGGTCAGCCCCGGAAAATTCAACCTGCTCGCCAGTTTCGGCAGCGGCCCCGGCGGACTGGTGCTGGCCGGGCACAGCGACACGGTGCCGTACGACGATGCGCTGTGGAAAACCGATCCGCTGAAACTCACCGAAGTCGATGGCCGCTGGGTCGGCCTCGGCAGTTGCGACATGAAGGGCTTTTTCGCCCTGATCATCGAAGCCGTGCAACCGCTGCTCGATCAGCCGTTCAAGCAGCCGTTGCTGATCCTCGCCACCTGCGATGAAGAAAGCTCGATGTCCGGTGCCCGGGCGCTGGCCGAAGCGGGGCGAACGCTGGGCCGGGCGGCGGTGATCGGCGAGCCGACCGGGCTCAAGCCAATCCGCATGCACAAGGGCATCATGATGGAGCGCATCGATATCCTCGGGCAGAGCGGCCATTCGTCGGATCCGCGCCTGGGGCACAGCGCCCTCGAAGCGATGCACGATGCCATCGGTGAACTTCGCGGCCTGCGCCTGTTGTGGCAGCGTGAATTCAACAACCCGCAATTCAGTGTGCCGCAGCCGACCATGAACTTCGGCTGTATCCACGGTGGCGACAACCCCAACCGCATCTGCGGCCAGTGTTCGCTGGAGTTCGACTTGCGGCCGCTGCCTGGAATGGACCCCAAGCTCTTGCGTAGCGAGATTTTGCGCAGGCTCAACCCGGTCGCGGAACGCCATCACGTGAAGATCGATTACGCGCCGCTGTTTCCCGAAGTTCCGCCGTTCGAGCAGGCCGAAGACGCCGAGCTGGTGCGAATTGCCGAAAAACTCACCGGCCACACGGCCGAAGCGGTAGCGTTCGGCACCGAAGCGCCTTATCTTCAGCGCCTTGGCTGCGAAACCATCGTGCTTGGCCCTGGCGACATCGCCTGTGCGCACCAGCCGGACGAGTACCTCGAAATGTCACGTTTGCAGCCTACCGTGCATCTATTGCGACAGTTGATCGAACATTACTGTCTCAAAACTGTATAAATTGCCCACACACCCACCCGTATTCATGAGGAGAGCGCGCGTGTCGCCAAGCCTGTTCCGACGATAACCATCAGCCCGCTGTGCGTTTTCCGTTTCGCCCCTTTTCCGGCTGCTATTTATTACAGGCCCAGGTTCATGCCCGAATACGTCAATTGGCTTCGCCACGCGTCTCCCTATATCAATGCTCACCGCGATTGCACCTTTGTCGTCATGCTTCCGGGCGACGGCGTGGAGCATCCGAATTTCGGCAACATCGTCCATGACATCGTGCTGCTGCACAGCCTCGGCGTGCGGCTGGTGCTGGTGCACGGCTCCCGTCCGCAGATCGAAACCCGCCTCGCCGCCCGCGGCCTGACTCCGCATTACCACCACGGCATGCGTATCACCGATGCCGCGACGCTGGAGTGCGTGATCGACGCGGTCGGCCAGCTGCGCATCGCCATCGAAGCGCGACTGTCGATGGACATGGCTTCGTCGCCGATGCAGGGCTCGCGCTTGCGGGTGGCCAGCGGCAACCTCGTGACGGCGCGGCCGATCGGCGTGCTGGAGGGTGTCGACTATCACCACACCGGCGAAGTGCGCCGGGTCGACCGCAAGGGCATCAACCGCCTGCTCGACGAGCGCTCCATCGTATTGCTCTCGCCGCTGGGTTATTCGCCGACCGGTGAAATCTTCAACCTGGCCTGCGAAGACGTCGCCACTCGCGCTGCCATCGATCTGGGCGCGGACAAGCTGCTGCTGTTCGGTGCTGACCTCGGTCTGATCGACGAAAACGGCAAACTGGTGCGCGAGCTGCGTCCGCAACAGGTACCGGCGCATTTGCAGCGTCTGGGCAGCAACTACCAGGCGGAACTGCTGGATGCCGCCGCCGAAGCCTGCCGAGGCGGCGTGGCGCGCAGCCATATCGTCAGTTATGCCGAGGACGGCGCGCTGCTGACCGAACTGTTCACCCGTGACGGTGGCGGTACGCTGGTAGCCCAGGAGCAATTCGAACTGGTGCGCGAGGCGGCGATCGAGGACGTCGGCGGCTTGCTCGATCTGATCAGCCCGCTGGAAGAGCAGGGCATTCTGGTACGTCGTTCCCGCGAAGTGCTGGAGCGCGAAATCGAGCAGTTCAGTGTGGTCGAGCGTGAAGGGATGATCATCGCTTGTGCGGCGTTGTATCAGATTGCCGATTCGGATGCCGGTGAGCTGGCGTGCCTGGCGGTGAATCCGGAGTATCGCCATGGCGGTCGCGGCGACGAACTGCTCGAGCGCATCGAGACTCGTGCCCGGGCTCAGGGCTTGAAGACCCTGTTCGTCCTTACCACCCGCACCGCCCACTGGTTCCGTGAGCGCGGCTTCGAACCGAGCAGCGTCGAACGCCTGCCAGCGGCGCGGGCTTCTCTCTATAACTATCAGCGCAATTCGAAGATCTTCGAAAAGTCTCTGTGATGTGCGAACGCCCCCACGGGATGCGTGGGGGCAATGTCTTTACTCCGCTACAAACTTCGCACTGACATACGGTGAGTAGTCAGGCAGAACACTTTCGACCTTGCCCTGTTCCTTCAAAAACTTCGCCGTCTCACCAATCGCCTTCGCCGTGCCGCCGTCCAGCAGCGCCGTGGTCTGTTGCGCCTTGGCGTCCGGGAAGGCCGAACCCGCAAGCAATTCCGGTACGTCGGCAGCATTGGCACCGGTCAGTTTGGCGATTTTCTGTACAGGCACCGAGTCAGCCGTCCAGCTGTCTTTATGGGCGGCGTAATCAGCGAACGAGTCCAGAGTCACCTTGGCGAACTTGGCCACGACTTCAGGATGCTTCTCGGCAAAGTCCTTGCGCGCGACCCAGACTTCGAAGGTCGGCGCGCCCCACTGGCCGACCTGCGCGGCGTCGGTCAGGGTCTTGCCGGTCTTGCGGATTTCTCCCAGTGCCGGCGACCAGACAAAGGCGCCGTCGATGTCGCCGCGTTTCCAGGCGGCCGCGATTTCTGCGGGTTGCAGATTCACCACTTTGACTTTCGAGGTGTCCAGGCCCCAGTGCTTGAGCGCGCCAAGCAGACTGTAGTGGGAGGTGGAGACGAACGGGGTGGCGATGGTCTTGCCGATCAGGTCTTCGGGCTTGTTGATACCGCTGCCGTTGCGCACCACCAAGGCTTCGGCGGCATTGATCTGCGCCGAGACAATGAACGCCACGATCGGCAGATTACGCGAGGCGGCGGCCGCCAGCGGGCTGGAGCCGAGGTTGCCGATCTGCACGTCGCCGGAGGCAATGGCTGTCACAACTTCCGGGCCACTGTTGAAACGACGCCAGTCGATTTTCTCGCCGATGGTCTTCTCGTAGACGCCGTCGGCCTGTGGGACTTTGCTCGGGTCGATACCAGTCTGGTAGCCCACGGTGAGGTTGGCGGCATGGGCTGAAAAAGAAATCAGCGCCGACACACAAACTGTAACAAATTGACTAGATAGTGCGCGTTTGGCCATCATGGCGTCGCCTTTTTGATAGGGATTGACGAATCGGGGTTGCGTCAAAGCTAATCGATCTAAAAAAAGGCTAACAAATACCATTTAGTAATGAGCTTAGTCGCCGATACGCTGTATCCCGGTACAGATGGCAATTGGCTGGCCATATATCCGAATGATATGAAAAAGAATGAATAAATTCTTTTTGGGATTATCAGGAAGTCTTTACCCTGCAGGGACCAAATAACTGCGATTAGACCTTGGTCGTAGACACACAAGGTTACGATTGACTTGTCAGTCACGGTCTGGCGCTAATCGCGCATCTTAGGATCCAGGGGCATCAGACTCCGGACCAGGAACACAAGAATTAGAAACGAGAGGAGCGATACATGAACAAGTCCACCTTGGCCCTGGCCGTGGCCGTAGGGGTTTTGGCGCAGCAGGCAGGCGCCGCCGGTTTCATCGAAGACAGCAAGGCCACCCTGGGGCTGCGTAACTTCTACATCAACACTGACAACCGCGATGGCGCTGGCGCCAACAAGAACGAAGAGTGGGGCCAAGGCTTCGATCTGCGTTTCACCTCCGGCTACACCCAAGGCACCGTAGGCTTCGGTATCGACGCCATCGGCCTGCTGGGCGTGCGTCTGGATTCGGGCGGCGGCACCAACGGCAACAGCGGCACCGCTTACGGTGGCACTGTGTTCCCGAGCGAGTCCAACGGTAAAGCCGTGGACAACTTCTCCAGCCTGGGTCTGACTGCCAAAGCCAAGATCTCCCAGACTGAGCTGAAGCTGGGTACCCTGCAGCCGAAGAACCCGGTCATCGTGACCAACGACGGTCGTCTGCTGCCACAAACCTGGCAGGGCGGTCAGATCACTTCCGGCGAAATCAAGGACCTGACTCTGGTCGGTGGTCAGATCGAAGCCGTGAAAGGCCGTAACTCCAGCAACAACGAAAACCTGTCCATCAGCGGTGCAAACACCCGTGGTACTGGCTTCCGTGACAGCAACAAGTTCATCTACGCCGGTGGTGACTACAAGATCACCAAAGACCTGACTGCCCAGTACTACTACGGCAACCTGGAAGACTTCTACAAGCAGCACTTCCTGGGTCTGGTACACAACTGGGCCATCGGCCCGGGCGTATTGAAGTCTGACTTCCGTTACTTCAACAGCTCCGACGACGGCAAGAACGGCACTGATCCTGCGTACTTCAGCACCGGTAACTACACCGGCGTGCGCAACGGTCGTGGCGAAGTCGACAACAACCTGTACAGCGGCCTGTTCCTGTACACCGTTGAAGGTCACACCTTCGGTGGCGGTTACCAGGTTTCCAACGGCAGCTCCGACTTCCCTTGGCTGAACCAGGGCGACGGTTCGTCGAACTACACCATCACCGACATGCAGATCCAGAAGTTTGGCCGTGCCGGCGAGAAAACCTGGCAAGCTCGCTACTCCTATGACTTCGCCAAAGTCGGTATCCCTGGCCTTACCGCCGGTGTGGTTTACCTGAAAGGCGACAGCATCGACACCGTTGGCACCAACGGCCGCGAAAACGCTTCGGATCGTTCCGAGTGGGAACGCGACCTGACCATCGGTTACGTCGTACCTGAAGGTCCGTTCAAGAACGTCGGCCTGATGTGGAAAAACGCTGTATGGCGCACCGACCTGCCGAACACCCGTTCGCAGGACGAAAACCGCCTGATCGTCAGCTACTCGATCCCGCTGCTGTAATAGCGCGCTCCTGCACTGATGTAAAAAACCGATGTAAAAAAACCCCGTCCGGCATCGCGCCGGACGGGGCTTTTGCGTTTTCGGGTCCGGCTCACCCCCGTAAGCCTTTCCCGATGTTCCCCTCTTTACAGCAACTCAAGGCCTTCTCGAACCTTGAGGGCGATGTTCGTCGCGAAGCTGTGGGACGTCCAGTGAACAGATGTTTAATATTCAATAAAGATATAAATATCTCGTTATTTATTCTTTTTCACGATGGCGAATCCCGAGCTACAGTTGAGGTCTCCAACCCCTCATCAGGAGCCGCACCATGAGCCTCAGACTTGGCGATATCGCCCCCGATTTCGAACAGGATTCCAGCGCCGGCAAGATTCGTTTCCACGAATGGCTGGGCGATAGCTGGGGCGTGCTGTTTTCCCACCCGGCGGACTTCACCCCGGTCTGCACCACCGAGCTGGGCTTCACTGCCAAGCTCAAGGACGAGTTCACCAAGCGTGGCGTGAAAGCCATTGCACTGTCGGTCGACCCGGTGGACTCGCACCACAAGTGGATCGAGGACATCAACGAAACCCAGAACACCATCGTCAACTTCCCGATCCTGGCCGATGCCGATCGCAAGGTGTCTGATCTGTACGATCTGATCCATCCGAACGCCAACGACACCCTGACCGTGCGTTCGCTGTTCGTGATCGATCCGAACAAGAAGATCCGCCTGACCATCACCTACCCCGCCAGCACCGGGCGCAACTTCCACGAGATCCTGCGGGTGATCGATTCGCTGCAGCTCACCGACAACTACAAGGTGGCCACGCCGGCCAACTGGCAGGATGGTGAAGAAGTGGTGATCGTACCGTCGCTCAAGGACGAAGATGAAATCAAGCAACGCTTTCCGAAGGGCTACCGCGCGGTGAAACCGTACCTGCGCCTCACCCCACAGCCGAACAAATAACCTTCCTCGGATCGTTCCCGGGCTCTGCGTGGGGGCGATCGGCAAAAAACACGATGCAGGGTTTCAGGCCGTTTTCACGGCCTGTTTTTTTGCCCACCGGAAAGTGAAATTTATATCTCTATAAAGAATAACCAAATGAATAAATATGATTTATGGATATATGAATCAACTGGTAAGGTCACTGACATCGAAGCGAGATCGCAACCCGCGAATCGCCTGTAACGCGCAAGGAATTGTCTGAATGCTGGTCGTCTCACTCGGTGGCAGTCCCAGTCAACGTTCCCGCTCCGGGGTGCTGCTGGAGCGCTCGCAACGCTGGTTGCAGCAGCAAGGGGTGGAAGTGGTGAGTTATCAGGTGCGGGACTTCCCGGCCGAAGACCTGCTCCACGCCCGCTTCGACAGCCCGAAGGTGCTCGACCTGCTGCAACAGATTGAAAACGCCGATGGCCTGCTGATCGCCACGCCGGTGTACAAGGCGTCGTTTTCCGGCGCCCTGAAGACCGTGCTGGACCTGCTGCCCGAGCGTGCGCTGAACCACAAGATTGTTCTGCCGATGGCAACCGGCGGCAGCATCGCTCACATGCTGGTGGTCGATTACGCCCTCAAGCCTGTGCTGTCGGCATTGAAAGCCCAGGAAATGCTGCAAGGGATTTTTGCCGAGGACAGCCAGATCGCCTACGGCGAGGGCAGTGCCCAGGCGCAGTTGGCGCCGGCCCTGGAACAGCGACTGCATGAAGCGCTGGACCAGTTTGTCAGCGCCATGGCCCGCCGGCCCAAGCCGCTGGAGCCGGGGCTGTTGAACGAACGTTTGTTGAGTGCTCGCTGGAGCATTTGAGTCACATCGAAACTTGAAGTACTGGCCTTACTCGCCCGCCAACGGGCAAGCAGGTGCAGCCAAAACCCAACAGCAAAAAAGGAGAGCGCTATGCGCACTGTATTTTTGCGTCGTGGTCTGGTCGCTCTGTTTGCTGCGGCTGTGTCCTTCGGCGCCATCACTCAAGCTCAAGCCGAAACCCTTCGTATCGGTTATCAGAAATACGGCACGCTGGTGCTGCTCAAAGCCAAGGGCACCCTGGAAAAACGTCTCGCCGCCCAAGGCGTCGACGTGCAATGGACTGAATTCCCCGGCGGCCCGCAACTGCTGGAAGGCCTGAACGTCGGTTCGATCGACTTCGGTGTCACCGGCGAAACCCCGCCGGTCTTCGCCCAGGCCGCCGGTGCCGATCTGCTCTACGTGGCTTACGAGCCACCAGCCCCGAACAGCGAAGCGATCCTCGTGCCGAAAGATTCGCCGATCAAATCGGTGGCGGATCTCAAGGGCAAGAAAGTCGCCCTGAACAAAGGCTCCAACGTTCACTACCTGCTGGTGCGTGCGCTGGAAGACGCCGGCCTCAAGTACACCGACATTCAAACCGTATTCCTGCCGCCGGCCGATGCCCGCGCCGCGTTCGAACGTGGCAGCGTCGACGCCTGGGTCATCTGGGATCCGTACCAGGCGGCCGCCGAGAAACAACTGCAAGCGCACACCCTGCGTGACGGCAAAGGCATCGTCGACAACCACCAGTTCTACCTGGCGACCAAACCCTACGCGCAGAAAAATCCCGAGGTGATCAAGACCCTCGTGGAAGAAGTGCGCGCCGTCGGCGAGTGGTCCAAGGCCAATCCGGAGGACGTGACCCAACAGGTGTCGCCGCTGCTTGGCCTGCCGGCAGACATCACCCTGACCTCGGTGAAACGCCAGGGCTACGGCGCGCTGTTCCTGACCCCGGAAGTGGTCGCCGCACAACAGAAAATCGCCGACACCTTCTACCAGCTCAAGCTGATTCCCAAGCCGTTGAGCATCAAGGATGTGATCTGGACCCCACCGGCCGCTGTGGCCCAAAGCTCGGTCACCCAAGCCCAGTAAATCGAATCCCCAAGGAGACCACTCCATGAGCCTCAACATCTTCTGGTTCCTGCCTACCCACGGCGACGGCCATTACCTTGGCACCGCCGAAGGCGCCCGCGCCGTCGACCACGGCTATCTGCAACAGGTCGCGCAAGCGGCGGATCGACTGGGTTTCGGCGGCGTGCTGATTCCCACCGGCCGTTCCTGCGAGGATTCGTGGCTGGTGGCAGCATCGCTGATCCCGGTGACCCAGCGTCTGAAGTTTCTGGTCGCTCTGCGCCCCGGGATCATTTCCCCGACGGTGGCGGCGCGTCAGGCGGCAACGCTGGATCGTCTGTCCGGCGGTCGTGCGCTGTTCAACCTGGTGACCGGTGGCGATCCGGAAGAGTTGGCCGGCGACGGTCTGTTTCTCGATCACGAAGCGCGTTATCAGGCCTCGGTGGAATTCACCCGGATCTGGCGCCGGGTGCTGGAAGGCGAAACCGTGGATTACGACGGCGAGCACATCAGCGTAAAGGGCGCCAAATTGCTCTATCCGCCGATCCAGCAACCGCGTCCGCCGCTGTACTTCGGTGGCTCGTCAGAAGCCGCGCAGGATCTGGCCGCCGAACAAGTGGAAATGGTTCTGACCTGGGGTGAGCCACCCGCAGCCGTTGCCGAGAAGATCGAACAGGTGCGCGCCAAAGCGGCCAAGCTCGGCCGCACCGTGCGCTTCGGCATCCGTCTGCATGTGATCGTGCGGGAAACCAACGCTGAAGCCTGGCAAGCGGCGGATCGCCTGATCTCGCATCTGGACGACGACACCATCAAACGTGCCCAGGCTTCGCTGGCGCGGTTCGATTCTGTCGGCCAGCAACGCATGGCCGCGCTGCACGGTGGCAGCCGTGACAACCTCGAAGTCAGCCCGAACCTGTGGGCCGGCGTCGGTCTGGTGCGCGGCGGTGCCGGCACGGCACTGGTCGGCGACGGTCCGACCGTGGCAGCGCGCGTGAAGGAATACGCGGATCTGGGCATCGATACCTTCATCTTCTCCGGTTATCCGCACCTCGAAGAATCGTATCGGGTGGCCGAGTTGCTGTTCCCGCACCTCGATGTCGAGCGCCCGGACTTGCCGAAAAGCGCCGGTTACGTCAGCCCGTTCGGCGAGATGGTGGCCAACGACATTCTTCCCAAAGCCGCGTCCCAGAGCTGAGGCGCCGCCATGAAGAAATTTATCCACAGCCTCGCGCCCTGGGCGTTGCCGCTGTTGTTGCTGGCGGTGTGGCAGTTGTCGGTGTCGGCGGGTTGGTTGTCGACACGGATTCTGCCAGCGCCGGTGGCGGTGATCGAAGCCGGTGTGAGCCTGGTGCGCAGCGGCGAAATCTGGACGCACTTGGCGATCAGCGGCTGGCGCGCCGCGCTGGGCTTCACCATTGGTGGCAGCATCGGCCTGGTGCTGGGCTTCATCACCGGCCTGTCGAAGTGGGGCGAACGCCTGCTCGACAGCTCGGTGCAGATGATCCGCAACGTGCCGCACCTGGCGCTGATTCCGCTGGTGATCCTGTGGTTCGGCATCGACGAGTCGGCGAAGATTTTTCTGGTGGCGCTGGGCACGTTGTTCCCGATCTACCTCAACACCTATCACGGCATCCGCAATGTCGATCCGGCGCTGGTGGAAATGGCCCGCAGTTATGGCCTGTCCGGTTTCAGCCTGTTCTGGCAGGTGATTCTGCCGGGCGCGCTGCCTTCGATTCTGGTCGGCGTGCGCTTCGCCCTGGGCTTCATGTGGCTGACGCTGATCGTGGCGGAAACCATCTCTGCCAGCTCCGGCATCGGTTACCTGGCGATGAATGCCCGCGAGTTCTTGCAGACGGACGTAGTGGTGCTGGCGATTCTGCTGTACGCGGTGCTCGGCAAACTGGCCGACCTCGCGGCCCGTGGCCTTGAACGTGTGTGGCTGCGCTGGCATCCGGCGTATCAAGTGGCGAAAGGAGGTGCGGCATGACTGCTCAACAACCTCCACGCCTGCTGCGCGGGATTCCGCTGGTGGTGCGCAACCTGCAGAAGACCTTCGGCGCGCGGCAGGTGCTGCGTGACATTGATCTGCACATTCCGGCCGGGCAATTCGTCGCAGTGGTCGGGCGCAGCGGATGCGGCAAAAGCACGTTGCTGCGCTTGCTTGCTGGCCTCGATCAACCCACCGGCGGCGATTTGCTGGCCGGCGCTGCACCGCTCAGCGATGCGCGGGATGACACCCGGTTGATGTTCCAGGAAGCACGGCTGCTGCCGTGGAAAAAGATCATCGACAACGTCGGTCTCGGCCTCAAGGGCAACTGGCGTCCGCAAGCCTTGCAGGCGCTGGATGCCGTCGGCCTCGCCGATCGCGCCAATGAATGGCCGGCGGCATTGTCCGGTGGGCAGAAGCAGCGCGTGGCGCTGGCCCGGGCGCTGATTCATCAACCGCGTCTGTTGCTGCTCGACGAGCCGCTGGGCGCACTGGATGCTCTGACCCGGATCGAGATGCAGCAACTGATCGAACATCTCTGGCAACAGCATGGTTTCACCGTGTTGCTGGTGACCCACGATGTCAGCGAAGCGGTGGCGATTGCCGACCGGGTGATTCTGATCGAGGACGGCGAAGTCGGCCTCGACCTGCAAGTGGAGCTGCCGCGCCCTCGGGTGCGTGGTTCCCATCGGCTGGCCGCGCTGGAAACCGAAGTGCTCAACCGTGTGTTGTCCCTGCCCGGCGAGCCGCCGGCGCCGGAACCCGTTTCACCCTTGCCTACGCAACTGCGTTGGGCTCAATAACTCAAGCAAACGACAGGAATCAATGCCATGACTATCAAAGCCATCAACGTACGCAACCAGTTCAAAGGCGCGATCAAGGAGATCGTTCTCGGCGACGTGCTGTCGGAAATCGACGTGCAGACCGCCTCCGGCATCGTCACGTCGGTGATCACCACCCGTTCGGTCAAGGAGCTGGAACTGGAGGTCGGCAGCGAAGTGATCGCCTTCGTGAAATCCACCGAGGTGTCCATCGCCAAGTTGTAAGCCTGTGAGTAAAAAACAACCCCGGAGGGTGTGAGCCCTTCGGGGTTTTTTCATGGCTTGAGATTGATCATGTCTCAGCGTTTGGGCAGATAGGGCGGCAGATACAGCCCGATGTAGGCATCGAACACCCGCATGCCTTCCTCGGCCATGCGCGGGGTGATCTGTCCGTGCTGCTGCACCGAACGGGCGTAGACGCGATCACCCAGTTCCATGGCCAGCGCGAAAACGTCGACGTCATCCGGCAGGCGCGGCAGTTCGAAGTGATGGTCGAACAGTTTGTGCATCAGGTCGCCCAGTTCGAGGTCGTGCTGGCGGTCGGCCTGGGTGACTTCGGTGAGGCCATGCTGCGCGAGGATCAGCTGGCGGGCGGCGGCATCCTCGCCGTAGATCTCCAGCATCCGCTCTTCGACCAGCCGCGACAGGTCGCGCCAGTCCCGCAGGGCATCGTGATCGATCGGCGCTTGCAGGCAGGCGCGGAAGGCGGCGTGCACGTCCGCCGTCAGGGCTTCGAGCAGCGCCGGGACGCTGGCGAAGAAGTGGTAGACCGAGGAGGGCGGAATCTGCGCGCGCTCGGCCACGCTGTAGATCGACAGGCTCGCCACGCCCTCGGCGGCCAGCAGCGTGCGCGCGGCGTCGAGTATCGAATCGATCCGTGCCTGACTGCGGGCACGGGGTTTGCGGACGGGGGCGGGACGCGTCATGAAAGTCTCCTGCGGGGCAGCGGGCATTGTACGAGCCGGCTCTTGTGTTGTCTTGTCGGCCGCTTTCGGGAGCAAGCCCCCTCCCACGGGGTATCTCCTGTGAGATGAAAATTTCTGTTCGCAGGAGATTCACTGTGGGAGCGGGCTTGCTCGCGAACCGCCGCAGGCGGCCATAAAAAAACGCCGCTGGCTGCGATAGCCGACGGCGTTCTTTTTGGCGCTGCAATCCGCTTAAACGGTGTGCAGGTACCAGTTGTACTCAAGGTCGGAGATGGAGTGTTCGAACTCCTCCAGCTCGCTCTCTTTACAAGCGACGAAGATATCGATGTATTTCGGATCGATGTACTTGGCCATCACCTCGCTGTCGTCCAGCTCGCGCAGGGCATCGCGCAAGTTGTTCGGCAGGCTCTGCTCGTTCTGCTCGTAGCTGTTGCCTTCGGTCGGAGCCGGTGGCTCGATCTTGTTGGTCAGACCGTGGTGCACGCCCGCCAGGACCGAAGCCATCAGCAGGTACGGGTTGGCGTCGGCGCCGGCAACGCGGTGTTCCAGACGGACCGCGTCGGCGGAGCCGGTCGGTACGCGCAGGGCCACGGTGCGGTTGTCCAGGCCCCAGCTCGGCGAGTTCGGCACGTAGAACTGTGCGCCGAAACGACGGTAGGAGTTGACGTTCGGGCAGAGGAAAGCCATCTGCGCGGGCAGGGTCTCGAGCACACCGCCGATCGCGTGACGCAGCGCGGCGTTCTGCTCGGGATCCTCGCTGGCAAAAATGTTTTTGCCATCTTTGTCGAGAACCGAAATATGGACGTGCAGACCGTTGCCTGCCTGGCCCGGATACGGCTTGGCCATGAAGGTGGTGTCCATTTCATGGTCGTAGGCGATGTTCTTGATCAGACGCTTGAGCAGGACCGCGTAATCGCACGCCTTGATCGGGTCGGCGACGTGGTGCAGGTTCACTTCGAACTGCGCCGGGGCACTTTCCTTGACGATGGCGTCGGCCGGGATGCCTTGCTCTTTGGCACCTTCCAGAATGTCCTGGAGGCAGTCGACGTATTCGTCGAGGTCGTCGATCAGGTAAACCTGGGTCGAATGCGGGCGTTTGCCGGAGATCGGCGAGCGTGGCGGCTGAGGGCGGCCGTTCACGTTTTCCTGATCGATCAGGTAGAACTCGAGTTCGAATGCGGCGCAGATGGTCAGGCCGAGCTCGTCAAACTTTGCAACAACTTGACGGAGCACTTCGCGCGGATCGGCGAAGAAAGGGTCACCTTCGAGTTCGTGCATGGTCATCAGCAGCTGCGCGGTCGGGCGCTTCTGCCATGGCTCGTTGCACAGGGTATCGGGAATTGGATAGCAGATACGGTCGGCGTCGCCGATGTCCAGGCCCAGGCCGGTGCTTTCCACCGTCGAACCATTGATATCCAGAGCAAATAGAGAGGCCGGCAGGTTGATGCCTTTCTCGTAAACCTTGTGGAGGCTGGTGCGTTCGATGCGCTTGCCGCGCACCACACCATTCATATCCGCAATCAGAAGGTCAACGTACAGAACCTCAGGATGTTCCTTAAGGAACGCGTTCGCTTCGTTAAGCTGAACGGCACGCGGGGGTACCGACATGATGTAACACCTTTGTTGTTAAAAATATCAATCATTGATCTTTTCTGGTTTCAGTCAACCCGAACGGCCTGCCGAAGTCAAGCGAGGCCTTTTCTGCCCTGAAAAAGCGCCACGAGGGCATTTATGGGGCACTTTGGGGCATTTTTTTATCCGTGAAGGACGCGCCACCCGCAGGCTTGAGCAGGCCGTGTTGTATTTTTTACGGGGGTGTTGTGTAAAAAAATGAACAAGGCTAAGCTCGGATCAAACCCATAACAGCAATAATACCGGGGTGCTTCATGTCTCGCCTGCCGTTAATCGGCGTCACCGACTGCTCCTTGCAGTCCGGTCTGCATGCTTATCACATCAGTGGCGACACGTCCGTCCGCAGCGCGGCCAGCAAGGCCTGCAACGTGCCAGCGATCTCCCTGCCCATGGCAGATCGAGCGGCAGCGTCCGATATTCTGGACGTGTGCGAGGGCATCCTCTTTAGCGGTTCTCCTTTCAATATAGATCTCTTTCCCGCTCCCGGCCTGCACCGCGTTAGTCGCCGTGCCCGTAATTCTGCACGCCCGGGATGTGCACAGGAAATGCAACGCCAGCGTAAAGGGCAGGTAAGCTCCTCCTTCATTGTCTATGCGCGGTGCCGGGCGTAAGCCGGCACTGCGCGCAAGCAAGGCCCTTTAACGCGACGCCTGGTGCGTCAAACATTGCCTGACATCTGTCAGGAGACTCAGCCCAGAGGCATTTATGAGTAACAACCTCGACCAGCTCACCGATTGGTTGAAAGACCACAAGATCACAGAAGTCGAATGCATGATCGGCGACTTGACCGGCATCACCCGCGGCAAGATCTCGCCGACCAACAAGTTCATCGCCGAAAAAGGCATGCGCCTGCCAGAGAGCGTTCTGTTGCAGACCGTGACCGGCGACTACGTCGAAGACGACATCTATTACGAACTGCTCGACCCGGCCGACATCGACATGATCTGCCGTCCCGACCAGAACGCTGTGTACCTGGTGCCATGGGCCATCGAGCCGACCGCCCAGGTGATCCACGACACCTACGACAAGCAAGGCAACCCGATCGAGCTGTCGCCGCGCAACGTCCTCAAAAAAGTCCTGAAACTCTATGCCGACAAGGGCTGGCAGCCGATCGTGGCGCCGGAGATGGAGTTCTACCTGACCAAGCGCAGCGACGACCCTGACTATCCGTTGCAGCCGCCGGTCGGCCGTTCCGGGCGTCCGGAGATCGGTCGCCAGTCGTTCTCCATTGAAGCAGCGAACGAATTCGATCCGCTGTTCGAAGACGTCTACGACTGGTGCGAACTGCAGGAGCTGGACCTCGACACGCTGATCCACGAGGACGGCACCGCGCAGATGGAAATCAACTTCCGTCACGGCGATGCGTTGTCGCTGGCCGACCAGATCCTGGTGTTCAAGCGCACCATGCGCGAGGCCGCCCTCAAGCACAACGTGGCCGCGACCTTCATGGCCAAGCCGATGACCGGTGAGCCGGGCAGTGCGATGCACCTGCACCAGAGCATCATCGACATCGAGACCGGCAAGAACGTGTTCTCCAACGAAGACGGGACCATGAGCCAGCTGTTCCTGCACCACATCGGTGGCCTGCAGAAACTGATCCCCGAATTGCTGCCGCTGTTCGCACCGAACGTCAACTCGTTCCGCCGCTTCCTGCCGGACACCTCGGCGCCGGTGAACGTGGAGTGGGGCGAAGAAAACCGCACCGTGGGCCTGCGCGTCCCGGATGCCGGCCCGCAGAACCGTCGGGTGGAGAACCGCCTGCCGGGCGCCGACGCCAACCCGTACCTGGCGATTGCCGCGAGCCTGCTCTGCGGCTACATCGGCATGGTCGAAGGCATCAACCCGAGCGCGCCAGTGGTGGGCCGTGGTTACGAGCGCCGCAACCTGCGCCTGCCGCTGACCATCGAGGACGCCCTGGAGCGCATGGAAAACAGCGCGACCATCGAGAAATACCTGGGCAAGACCTTCATCACCGGCTACGTCGCGGTCAAGCGGGCCGAGCATGAAAACTTCAAGCGCGTGATCAGTTCCTGGGAGCGTGAGTACCTGCTCTTCGCCGTCTGATACGCCGGGCGCGGTGGCCAGCCGCCGCGCCTTCACCGATAACAAGGAGAATTGGCATGACCAGCAACAACCCGCAAACCCGTGAGTGGCAAGCCCTCAGCAGCGATCACCACCTGGCCCCGTTCAGCGACTTCAAGCAGCTGAAAGAAAAGGGTCCACGGATCATCACCAACGCCAAGGGCGTGTACCTGTGGGACAGCGAGGGCAACAAGATCCTCGATGGCATGGCGGGTCTGTGGTGTGTGGCGATCGGTTATGGGCGCGATGAGCTGGCCGATGCGGCCGCCAAGCAAATGCGCGAACTGCCTTACTACAACCTGTTCTTCCAGACCGCGCACCCGCCGGCGCTGGAACTGGCCAAGGCCATCGCCGACGTGGCGCCGCAAGGCATGAACCACGTGTTCTTCACCGGTTCCGGCTCCGAAGGCAACGACACTATGCTGCGCATGGTTCGCCACTATTGGGCGATCAAGGGCCAGCCGAACAAGAAAGTCATCATCAGCCGCAAGAACGGCTACCACGGTTCCACCGTGGCCGGCGCGAGCCTGGGCGGCATGACCTACATGCACGAACAGGGCGACCTGCCGATTCCGGGCATCGTCCACATCGCCCAGCCGTACTGGTTCGCCGAAGGCGGCGACATGACCCCCGAAGAGTTCGGGATCTGGGCGGCCAATCAGCTGGAAGAAAAGATTCTGGAAGTCGGCGTCGACAACGTCGGTGCCTTCATTGCCGAGCCGATCCAGGGCGCCGGCGGCGTGATCATTCCGCCAGATACCTACTGGCCGCGCATCAAGGAAATCCTCGCCAAGTACGACATCCTGTTCGTGGCCGATGAAGTGATCTGCGGTTTCGGCCGTACCGGCCAATGGTTCGGCAGCGATTTCTACGACCTCAAGCCGCACATGATGACCATCGCCAAAGGCCTGACGTCCGGCTACATCCCGATGGGTGGCCTGATCGTGCGCGACGAAGTGGTGGCGGTGCTCAACGAGGGTGGCGATTTCAACCACGGCTTCACCTACTCCGGTCACCCGGTAGCGGCGGCGGTGGGTCTGGAAAACATCCGGATTCTGCGCGAAGAGAAAATCATCGATCGCGCCCATGAAGAAACGGCACCGTATTTGCAGAAACGTCTGCGCGAACTGAACGATCACCCGTTGGTGGGTGAAGTGCGCGGGGTCGGTCTGCTGGGGGCCATCGAGCTGGTGCAGGACAAGGCCACTCGCAAGCGTTACGAAGGCAAGGGTGTGGGCATGATCTGCCGCCAGTTCTGCTTCGACAACGGGCTGATCATGCGTGCCGTGGGCGACACCATGATCATCGCGCCGCCGCTGGTGATCAGCAAGGCGGAGATCGATGAACTGGTTACAAAGGCACGCAAGTGTCTGGACCTGACCCTGAGTGCGTTGCAGGGCTAGGTGCTAGGCTCAGAGCGATGGAGCTGTCGCGAAATCGCTCGGAGCTGTCAGAAAGGCTGGTCTTTTCTTGAAAGACCGCCTCGGATCTTGCCAGACTAGCCGCGGTTCCAGTTGTCCGGGTTCGGCCGCTGAACAAAGTGGTTCAAAAAAGAAAAATTTGGAGCATTAACGCATGAAGGCATTAGGCAAAAAGCTCGCTGGCAAGACTCTGCTCGCCATGTCCCTGATGGGCGTGATGGCGGGTGCGGTTCAGGCGGACGACAAGGTGTTGCACGTTTACAACTGGTCCGACTACATCGCGCCGGACACGGTTGCCAATTTCGAAAAAGAGACGGGCATCAAGGTCGTCTATGACGTTTTCGACAGCAACGAAACCCTGGAAGCCAAGCTGCTGGCCGGCAAATCCGGTTACGACATCGTGGTGCCTTCCAACAACTTCCTGGCCAAGCAGATCAAGGCCGGCGTTTATCAGGAACTGGACAAGTCCAAGCTGACGAACTGGAAGAACCTCGATGAAGACCTGCTCAAGGCCGTTGGCGATGCCAGCGACCCGGGCAACAAGCACGCGTTCCCGTACATGTGGGGCTCGATCGGCATCGGCTACAACCCGGAGAAGGTCAAGGCTGCGCTGGGCGTCGACAAGATCGATTCCTGGGACATCGTGTTCAAGCCTGAAAACATCGAGAAGCTGAAAAGCTGCGGCGTAAGCTTCCTCGACGCTCCGACCGAAATGATTCCGGCGGCTTTGCACTACCTGGGCAAACCGACCAACAGCAAAGACAAGGCTGACCTGAAAGCCGCCGAGGACCTGTTCCTCAAAGTGCGTCCTTCGGTTGCCTACTTCCACTCCTCGAAGTACATCTCGGACCTGGCCAACGGCAACATCTGCGTGGCGGTCGGTTACTCGGGTGACCTGGAACAATCCAAGACCCGCGCCAAGGAAGCCGGTGACAAGGTCAAACTGGCCTACACCATTCCGAAAGAAGGTGCCGGTACTTTCTACGACATGGTCGCCATTCCAAAGGATGCCGAAAACGTCGAAGCCGCCTACAAGTTCATGAACTACCTGCTCGAGCCGAAAGTGATGGCCGAAATCACCAACGCCGTGCGTTTCCCGAACGGCAACAAGGCGGCCACGCCGCTGGTGGACAAGGAAATCACCAGCGATCCGAGCATCTACCCTTCGGCTGAAGTGAAGAAGCAGCTCTATGCGATCAGCGATCTGGATGCAGGCACCCTGCGCCTGATCACTCGCAGCTGGACCAAGATCAAATCCGGTAAATAAGCCGGTTTGAAGCAGTCACCGCTGGCCGTCGCCTTCACCCGGGCGGTCAGCGGTGCAATTAAATGACAGAAAGTTTTGCTGGAACGGTTTTTCGAAGGTAAGTTGCGCGCCGGTTTTGTTGCCGGGCAACCGTGACTGTCATGCAGCACGGGGCAACTTGGGCCCAACTAAATTAGAGGACCTCCACTTGCCTATTTTTTCTTCTTTGCGCAATGCCCTGCTGGCCGCTGCCGGTCTGACGTTCGCTGTCGGTGCCCAAGCCGCCGGTACTGTGCATATTTATAACTGGTCGGATTACATCGGCGAGACCACCCTGGCCGATTTCCAGAAAGAAACCGGGATCAAGCCGGTCTACGACGTGTTCGACTCCAACGAAACCCTGGAAGGCAAACTGCTCGCCGGGCGTACCGGTTACGACGTGGTCGTGCCGTCGAACCACTTCCTCGGCAAGCAGATCAAGGCGGGCGCGTTCCAGAAGCTCGACAAGGCGCAGCTACCGAACTATTCCAACCTCGATCCGGTGCTGCTCAAGCGCCTGGAGCAGAACGATCCGGGCAACCTGTACGCCGTACCGTACCTGTGGGGCACCAACGGCATCGGCTACAACGTCGATAAGGTGAAAGCCGTGCTCGGTATCGACAAGATCGATTCCTGGAGCGTGCTGTTCGAGCCGGAGAACATCAAGAAGCTGCACAGCTGCGGCGTGGCGTTCCTCGATTCGGCCGATGAAATGATGCCGACCGTGCTCAACTACATGGGCCTGAATGCCAACAGCACCGATCCCAAGGATTACGCCAAGGCCACAGACAAACTGCTGGCGGTGCGTCCGTACGTGACCTACTTCCACTCGTCCAAATACATCGGCGATCTGGCCAACGGGGACATCTGCGTGGCGATCGGTTTCTCCGGCGACATCTTCCAGGCCAAGCATCGCGCCGAAGAAGCCAAGAAAGGCGTGAACATCGCCTACTCGATTCCGAAAGAGGGTGGTGCGCTGTGGTTCGACATGCTGGCGATTCCGAAGGATTCGGCCAACGTCAAAGAGGCCCACGCCTTCATCAACTATTTGCTGAAACCTGAGGTGATCGCCCAGGTCAGTGATTACGTCGGTTACGCCAACCCCAACCCGGGTTCGGACAAGCTGATGGAGCAGTCCATCCGCACCGACGAGTCGGTTTATCCACCGCAGGCCGTGCTCGACAAGACCTACGTGTCGATCGAGTTGCCGCCGAACATTCAGCGTTTGATGACCCGCAGCTGGACCAAGGTCAAGTCGGGTAAATAGCTTCAACGTACAAACTATCCTGGGTTCGTCTTGCGTGGGCGAACTGCACTCTTTTTTTCTGGGAGTTTTGTAAATGGCAGTTGCCTCCGGCGCCTATAAGAAAGCCCTCGAGGGCGACCAGACACCGAAACAGGTGCTGGTCAAAATCGACCGGGTCACGAAGAAGTTCGACGAGACGGTTGCCGTGGACGATGTGTCCCTGGAAATCAAGAAGGGCGAGATCTTCGCCCTGCTCGGCGGTTCGGGATCGGGCAAATCCACTCTGCTGCGGATGCTGGCAGGGTTCGAACGGCCCACGGAGGGGCGCATTTTCCTCGACGGCGTCGACATCACCGACATGCCGCCGTACGAGCGACCGATCAACATGATGTTCCAGTCCTACGCCCTGTTCCCGCACATGACCGTGGCGCAGAACATCGCGTTCGGCCTGCAACAGGACAAGATTCCCAAGGCCGAGATCGACGCCCGTGTGGCCGAGATGCTCAAGCTGGTGCAGATGAGCCAGTACGCCAAGCGCAAGCCGCACCAGCTGTCCGGCGGCCAGCGTCAGCGTGTGGCGCTGGCGCGTTCGCTGGCCAAACGGCCGAAACTGCTGCTGCTCGACGAGCCGATGGGCGCACTGGACAAGAAACTGCGTTCGCAGATGCAGCTTGAGTTGGTGGAAATCATCGAGCGCGTGGGGGTGACCTGCGTGATGGTGACCCACGACCAGGAAGAGGCCATGACCATGGCCGAGCGCATCGCGATCATGCACCTGGGCTGGATCGCCCAGATCGGCAGCCCGATCGACATCTACGAAACCCCGACCAGCCGTCTGGTCTGCGAATTCATCGGCAACGTGAACATCTTCGAAGGCGAAGTGATCGACGACGCCGAAGGCCACGCGACCATCACCTGCAAGGACCTCGACCGGCAGATCTACGTCGGCCACGGCATCAGCACCTCGGTGCAGGACAAGTCCGTGACCTACGCGATCCGTCCGGAAAAACTGCTGGTCACCGCCGACCAGCCGACCTGCGAATACAACTGGTCGAGCGGCAAGGTGCATGACATCGCCTACCTCGGCGGTCACTCTGTGTTCTACGTCGAATTGCCGAGTGGCAAGCTGGTGCAATCGTTCGTGGCCAACGCCGAGCGCCGTGGCGCACGTCCGACCTGGGGCGATCAGGTCTACGTGTACTGGGAAGACGACAGCGGCGTGGTACTTCGCTCATGAACATGCGCAAATTCAAACGCCGGCTCAATCGAATAATTCCCGGTGGCCGTCAGCTGGTCATCGGGGTTCCGTTCATCTGGCTGTTCCTGTTCTTCATGCTGCCGTTCTTCATCGTCCTGAAGATCAGCTTCGCCGAAGCGGACGTGGCCATCCCTCCGTACACCGAGATCTACACCTACGCCGAGCAGAAGCTGCAACTGCTGCTGAACCTGGGCAACTACGCGATGCTCGGCGACGACGAGCTGTACATCGCCGCGTACCTCGGCTCGCTGAAGATGGCGTTTTTCAGCACGCTGCTGTGCCTGTTGATCGGTTACCCGATGGCCTATGCCATCGCCAGCGCCCGCAAGGAAGTGCAAACGGTGCTGGTGCTGCTGATCATGATGCCGACCTGGACCGCGATCCTGATCCGCGTGTATGCGTGGATGGGCATCCTCAGCAACAACGGTCTGCTCAACGGATTCCTGATGAGCATGGGCCTCATCGACGAGCCGCTGCAGATCCTCAACACCAACCTCGCGGTGTACATCGGCGTCGTCTACTCGTACCTGCCGTTCATGATCCTGCCGCTGTACGCCAACCTGGTGAAGCATGACACCAGCCTGCTGGAGGCCGCGTCCGACCTGGGTTCGAGCACCTTCAACAGCTTCTGGAAAATCACCGTACCGCTGTCCAAGAACGGCATCATCGCCGGCTGCATGCTGGTGTTCATCCCGGTGGTGGGCGAGTTCGTGATCCCGGAACTGCTTGGCGGTCCGGAAACCCTGATGATCGGTAAAGTGCTCTGGCAAGAGTTCTTCAACAACCGTGACTGGCCGGTGGCATCCGCCCTGGCGGTGGTGATGCTGGCGATCCTGATCGTGCCGATCATCTTGTTCAACCGCAGTCAGGCCAAGGAAATGGAGGGTAAAGAATGAAGCGCTTCCGTTTCTCCAGCCTGATGCTCGTGCTCGGCCTGTTGTTCATCTACCTGCCGATGCTGATCCTGGTGATCTACTCGTTCAACGCCTCGAAACTGGTGACGGTGTGGGGCGGCTGGTCGGTGAAGTGGTACGTCGGCCTGCTCGACAACACCCAACTGATGGGCTCGGTGGTGCGCTCGCTGGAAATCGCCTGCTACACCGCGGTTGCCGCCGTGGCGCTGGGTACGCTGGCAGCCTTCGTGCTGACCCGCATCACCCGCTTCAAGGGCCGCACGCTGTTCGGCGGCCTGGTCACCGCGCCGCTGGTCATGCCTGAGGTGATCACCGGTCTGTCGCTGTTGCTGCTGTTCGTGGCCATGGCGCAGATGATCGGCTGGCCACAGGAGCGTGGCATCGTCACCATCTGGATCGCTCACACCACGTTCTGTGCGGCGTATGTGGCGGTGGTGGTGTCGGCGCGTCTGCGTGAGCTGGATCTGTCGATCGAAGAAGCGGCGATGGACCTTGGTGCGCGCCCTTGGAAGGTGTTCTTCCTGATCACCATCCCGATGATCGCGCCGTCGCTGGCCGCGGGCGGCATGATGTCGTTCGCGCTGTCGCTGGATGACCTGGTATTGGCGAGCTTCGTGTCCGGCCCGGGTTCGACGACCCTGCCGATGGAAGTGTTCTCGGCGGTGCGTCTGGGCGTGAAACCCGAGATCAACGCCGTGGCCAGCCTGATTCTGTTGGCAGTGTCGCTGGTGACGTTCATGGTCTGGTTCTTCAGCCGCCGTGCCGAAGAAGCCCGCAAGAAAGCGATTCAGCAGGCTATCGAAGAAGGTGCTGCGGATTCGTGGAAGCAACCGGACGTGCGCCGGGCGCCGACGCCGGAAGCGGCTTAAGTCTGCGGACACAAAAAACCTCGCGACCGGAAACGGTCGCGAGGTTTTTTATGCCGGTCAGGAAGCCCAAGGCGACTGACGAATCACTTCGACGAAGTTCATCGGCTTGAACCCCGGCGCCTGATCCTTCAGCACATCGGTCTTCACATTGCCGAACGTGGTCTGCGGACGATGACGCAAGCCATCGGCGAACGCGCAGATGATGCACTCCTTGAAACCCTCGCCCCGTGGATGCGCATGCACCACCGCCTCGCGCTGCACGGTGGTGAACGCCGCGTAGTCCATGCCCAGCACGTCCATCTCGACGCCTGCGGTCACCAGCGCCACGGTCGGACGCAGATGCTTCGGCACCCCCGGCGTGGTGTGCAGGGCGATCGACAGCCAGACCTGCTCGATGTCGTCATCGCTCAACCCGTACGGCTTGAGAAACGCGGCGGCTGCGTTGGCGCCATCAACTTCAAAGCGCTCGTCATCGCTGCGATGCCCTTCGACCAGACCCAGGTCGTGGAACATCGCGCCGACGTACAGCAGCTCCGGATCGTAGGCCAGTTGCTGACGCTCACCGCTCAAGGCGCCGAACAGAAACACCCGGCGCGAGTGGTGGTAGAGCAGGTCGGATTCGATGTCGCGGATGTACTCGGTGGTGGCCCGGGCGAGGGCGCTGTCGGGGATCTGGATACCGGCGATGGTCGTGGTCATGTTGAGCTTCCTCGTCGAAAACGCCGTCACGGCGCTGATGGAGAAAGTCTGTTCCCGGGGGCAAAACCGGACAATCGATCCATGGCTGCGATCCTTGCCATTCCACCTGCAAATCGTGCCAGCTCGCTTCTGTCGCGCGGATTGGCTAGGGTTGACGCTGATTCACCATTCCCCGGGAGCCTTCATTGCCATGAACAGAACCGTCGCCATTGTGGTGTTCCCCGGCGTGCAGGCGCTGGACGTCAGCGGGCCGATGGACGTGTTCGCCGAGGCCAACCGCTTCCTGGCGCCGGAGGATCATTACCGGCTCGACGTGATCGGCGTCGAGCGCGGGCCGATGGCGTGTTCCAACGGGCTGACCCTGAGTGCGCATCGGCATTTCAGCGAAGCGTCGCAGGTTTACGATTTGCTGCTGGTGGCGGGTGGGCCGCAGTTGCCGTTTCTGGATTTCGGCGAGACGTTCGATGGCTGGCTGCGTGAGGCCTGTGGGCGGGCGTGGCGATTCGGCTCGATCTGCAACGGCGCGTTCATGCTCGCCCGTGCAGGATTGCTGGACGGGCGTACGGTCACCACCCACTGGAACGACGCCGAAGCGCTGGCGCAGTTGTGCCCGTCGAGCCGGGTCGAGGCTGATCGGTTGTACGTCGAGGATGGCCAGCTCTACACCTCGGCGGGGGTGACGGCGGGGATCGATCTGTCGCTGTACCTGCTGGCGCGTGATCACGGGGCCGAGGTGGCGTTGAGCGTGGCCAAGCGGCTGGTGGTGTTCACCCAGCGCTCGGGCGGCCAGTCGCAGTTCAGCCCGTTTCTTACGCCCCATGCCGAGCCGACGTCGGCGGTGGCGATGGTGCAGCTGTATGTGCTGGCCAATCTCACGGGCGACCTGACCATCGCCGACCTGGCGAACGCGGCGAACATGAGTGCGCGGAATTTCTCCCGGGTGTTTGCGAGGGAGGCGAAAGTCACTCCGGCGGAGTTCGTCGAGCGGGCTCGGGTGGATGCAGCGCGGGTGATGCTCGAAAGCACCACGGCGCCGCTGAAGACGGTGGCGTATCAGTGCGGGTTTCGTGATGCGCAACATATGCGCAGTGTGTTCAGCCGGCGGCTGGGGGTGACGCCGCAGCAGTTCCGGCTGAATTTTGCGGCGATGGTTTGAGTGGTGACAGGCTTTGGATCGCCACCCCTCACCCCAGCCCTCTCCCCCTGGGAGAGGGAGCCGATAGGGGGATATTGGGGAGATACGCCGACCTGAACGAACTTGGCTGAATCCATAATCGACTCCGATCATTCAGGTCGATGTATGGCGTAAGACACCTCACCCCAGCCCTCTCCCTCGGGGAGAGGGCTGGGGTGAGGGCGGCTTTTAAGGCTCTGTACGTTTGGGCAAGAGTTTCAAGGTACTGCGCGTATTCGCCGTCACCTCTTCCTCACTGAAATGCGCCTGCACATACATCCCGTCCACATACGCTTCCGCCTGATCGTCATAGTGACTGTCGAACGGCACGCCGCTCTGGCCGACCGGGTTGATCGTCAGGCTGTGAGCCGGATCAGCGAAGTCCACCAACCGCCGCGTCGACGGGCCGTAGGTCACCGGCCACGGCGCCGGGCCGATCTTCGCCGAGAGGTTGTTCGGCACTTCATGGGAGCCCGGTGCGGCGAAAGGGCCGACGTTGAAAATGCGATCCAGCGGCTTCTGCTGACCCAGCGGATGACCATGGGTCAGCGTATGCGCCTTGCCCCATTGCCAGCCGGAAGCGTCGTCGCCGAGGGTCGACTTCAGGTGCGCCATGCTCGCCTGCCACGCGGCGCGCACGGTGTCGACGCGGGTCTCCTTGTTCGGCGTGCTGCGGTTGTCCCACCACGGTGAATCGGCATTTGCCGCGAGCCGGGGCAGGGCCGCATCGATCACTCGGGTCGACAGCAGGGTTTCGAAGAAATCACTGCCTAGCTCATCGCGCATTGCCGCGTCGGCGAGGTTGAACAGGAACTGGTTGAACACCGTCGCACTGACCGAATCCAGTGGATAGTCGCCTTGCCATTGGGCCAGTTGTTCGATCAGCTTCTGCTCGGCGGGATTGCCCGCCACTTCACGCAGTACCGGCAGCAACGGCGCCAACAGACGCGGGCCATAACCGGTGGCGGTGCCCAGTTGCAGCTTCTGGTTGGCCTCGTTGTCCCACTTCACGCTCTTGTCGGCGAGCTGGCGGTTGAGCTGCTGGCCACGGTCGGCGAGGTTGTAGTAACCGGGGATCTCCATGCCGGTCGGCGACACGGGCTGGAAGTTGGCCGAGACGATATAGCCGCGCGCCGGGTTCTCTTCCTGCGGGTTGGCGCTGAACGGGAAGTAGCCGTCCTTGTCCGCCTGATTGCCGCTGCCGTCGAGAATGAAACCAGGCTTCACCCCTGCCGGACGCTTGGGCAACAGCGCCGAGGCCCACCACGCGATATCGCCCTTGGCGTTGGCGTAGACGATGTTCAGCCCCGGCGCCTGCACCTTGGCGGCGGCGGCGCGAGCCTTGGCCAGGGTGTCGGCGCGGTTGAGCTGGTAGAAGCCTTCGAGGATCGGGTTCGGTGTTTCGAGGAACGCCCACCACATCGCAATCGGGGTTTTCCCGGCCGCGCTGCCGAGGGCGTCGTTGACGATCGGCCCGTGGGGCGACTGACGCAGGGTGATGGTCACTGGCGCCTGGCCTTTCACGGCGATCTGCTGCTCGGTCTTGACCATGTCGGTCCACTGGCCGCGATACCAGACCTGATCCGGGTTGTCCGGATTGACCTTCTCGGCGATCAGGTCCAGGTCATCATTCTGGAACATGGTCAGGCTCCAGCCGAAATCCAGGTTGTGGCCGAGAAACGCGAACGGCACCAGCGCCTGATGATGACCGTAGAGTTCAAAACCCGGCGCCGACAACTGCGCCTCGTACCACACCGACGGCACCGAAAAACGAATGTGCGGATCGCCGGCCAGCAACGGCTTGGCGCTCTTGCTGTGGCTGCCGGCGATGACCCAGGCGTTGCTGCCTTCGAACTGCGGCAGGCCGTTGTCGATCAATGCCTGCTCGCTGACGCGGGCGAGGGTGTTCAGGTCTTTCCAGTCTTCGGCGGCGAGGGCCGGTGCGGTGCCGGCGTGGCCTTTGGCGAGCACGCCCTTGGGCTGCCAGTCGAGGTCGAAGACGTTGAGGTAGTCGGCGCCCAGTTGATCGCGCACGTAGGTCAGCAGTGGCTCGGTGCGAAACGCGGCGGCAAAGCTGTAGGCCATGTAGCCGGCGACGCTGATGCTGTCCTCGGCGGTAAACGGGCGCTTGGGGATGCCCAGCACGTCGAACTCCACCGGAGCAGCGTGCGAGTCCTGATATTGATTGATGCCGTCCAGATAGGCTTGCAGGGCCTTCCACGCCGGTGACTGCTTGTCGAGGCCGGCCACGTAACTGGCGGCGCGCTCGCGGATGCGCAGGCTGCGGAACAATTTGTCGGTGTCGAGCAGTTTCGGCCCGAGCACTTCGGCCAGCTCGCCCCGGGCCAGGCGGCGCATGGCTTCCATCTGAAAGAGGCGATCCTGGGCGTGCACGTAGCCAAGGGCACGATAGAGGTCGGTCTCGTTTTCGGCCCGGATGTGCGGCACGCCGCGCTCGTCGTAGCGCACGGTCACCGAACCTTGCAGGTTGCGCAGTTCCACCTGACCCTGACGCGTCGGCTGCTTGCTGTAGACATACCAGCCGCCGGCAGCGAGCAGGACAACGATGAGCAAGGCAAGAACGGTGAAGACGCGTTTCATGGTGACTCCTTGTGCATTCGGGATTGCCGCCCGTGCGGGCTGCAAACAATTAGCACACGCCTCGTGTGCTGCGCATCGCCGTCCTTGAAATGTCCGGAATGCCTTACTTCGTCTCTGCCGGCCACGGGCAGTAGCAACCGACCGCCAGCGTATGAGTCGCATTGACCGGACGATCATCACTCAACGCTTGCAGGATCGGTTCGATAAAGCTGTTGCTGGAGTTGCATGTCAGGCCTTCGCTGTAGGGCCCGAAGTACGCCAACTTGCCGCTGCGGTCCCAGATCGCCACGGCCGGGCTGGCGGGAATCTGTTCGGAGCCGGGCAGCACCGCGATGGTTTTGAGATTGCTGAGGGTGGCGGGCAACTGGCCGTGGCTGCCGGCCTTCTGCACGGCGAAGAATTCCACGCCCTTGGGGCCGAACTGTTCGACCATTTCGGTCAGGTGCTGTTGATTGCCGACGTTGCACGGGCAAGCCGGGTCCCAGAAGTGCACCAGGCGGATATTGCCGGGGCCGGCGAGGTCGTCGGGCAGGCGCAACGGGTCGCCGGAAAACACAGCGGTGTGTTCGCTGAAAGCGCGCAGATAGCGGCCCTGAAACCAGTCGTACGCAGCCCACAGCACGCCGGCACACACGATGGCGAGCAGGCTGGCAAACAGTGCGGTGCGGTAGGGCGAGCGCATGGTTTTCGATCCTCGAAGGCCGGCTAGCTTGCCATGCTTGCTTCTACAGATGAATATCGCAGGCCGATAAAGTCCGTTTACCGTTCTGGAATTGCCCATGTCTGTTGCCTTCGATCCCGATCATCTGCGTGCGAGCCTCAAGCCGTTGGCCGAGTGGCAGCCGTTGTCCGAGGAGGCGAAGGCGTATCAGCGGTTCTACAAGACCGACTTTCCGGAGCGCGATGTCTGGCGCGGCATGGGTCGGTTCGATATCGATGGCTATCAACTGGTCAGCCATTGCTGGTGGCCGGCGGAAACGGCCAGGGCCACGCTGTTTCTGGTGCACGGGTTTTATGACCACACCGGCCTCTACCGGCATGTGATCGAGTGGGCGCTGGATCAGGGCTTCGCCGTGATTGCCTGCGATCTGCCGGGGCATGGTCTGTCCAGCGGCGAGCGGGCGAGCATCCGCGACTTCTCCGAATATCAGGATGCGCTGCAAGGCCTGTTCGCCGAGGCACGCTCGATTGCGTTGCCGCAGCCGTGGCATCTGTGCGGGCAAAGTACCGGCGGCGCGATCATTGTCGATCACGTGCTCAATCATGGTGAAAACAGCCCGGCGCAGGGGCAGTTGATTCTGCTGGCGCCGTTGGTGCGTCCGCGTGCCTGGGGCTGGTCGCAGTTCAGTTATTACCTGCTGCGGCCCTTTGTCAGGGGCATCGCCCGGCGTTTCAGCGAGAACTCCAACGACCCGGATTTCTTGCCGTTCCTGCAGGCCGATCCGTTGCAGCCGAAACGCTTGCCGACCGCGTGGGTCGGTGCGTTGTCACGCTGGATCAACCGGGTGGAATACGCGAAGAAAAGTCCGCGCCGGCCGCTGATCGTCCAGGGTCAGGCGGACATGACCGTGGACTGGCAGCACAACCTGCAAGTGATGAAGTGGAAGTTCGACCGGCCACAGATTCTGCTGCTGGCCGAGGCGCGGCATCACCTGGCCAACGAGACGGCGGAAATGCGCGAGGAGTATTTCGAGTTCTTGAGCAAGCGGATCAAGGGCCGCAACCCCTAGTGATCGAGATGGCCTCATCGCTGGCAAGCCAGCTCCCACAGGGTTTTCAGTCGATCACGAATTATGTGAGCACTGGAAAAATTGTGGGAGCTGGCTTGCCAGCGATGGCGGACTGTCAGGCGACAGAGATCACTGACTGAGGTTCGAGGTGCTCTGGCCAACGGCCAGCCCGGCGCGAATCGCGGCCAGCGCGGCCTGATAGTAGGCCTTGCCTTCGGTGGATTCGGCAAAGGTCGCGAACTCTTCCAGTTCTTCATCCGACAGGTCGCGATAGACATACAGCAGCGTGTTGTTCAGATCGGCGCCGATCTGATCCATCAGACGCTGGCGTTGACCGTTCAACATGCCCTGGGCCTGACCGCCGCCGAGCAGGCCGGGGATCATCGAGCTCAGGCTGTCCGCCGCCACGCCGGCAATCGCCAGGCTGACTTCGGCACCGGCTTCACGGGCGGGCAGGGCCTGGGCGAGGTGGCCGATGATCAGCAGGCGGCTGTCGCTGGCAGGCATCTTTGGCAGGCCCTTGGCGTTTTTCGCCAATTGATCGCGGCGGGTCGCCAGCAGTTCGGCGGCGACGATCTTCTTGCCCAGCGGTGACTGAAAGAACGACAGGGCCGGTTTCGGATCGGCGAGGTTCTTGCGCAGTTGCGCTTCGGCCCGTTGATCCACGGCCTGAGGGGCGAAGCGCTGGTTGCTGTTATTCACCAGCGCCTGAAACACCGCTGGCGGCAGGCTGTTCTGGTAGCGCTGCTGCGCCGCACTCAGGGCGTCGTTGAAATGCGCGCGTTGTTCTGGCCAGCCGGCGACCTTGTACAACTGGTCGTGGCCGTCCGCCCAGGCGGGCAAAACGCAGAACATCAACAGTGAAAAAAGCAAACGGCGCATAAGGACTCCTGTCGGCAGCCGACTATTCTCCGTGCGGTGCCAGTACTTGTCGAGAATTCGTATCAAGCCGCCGCGTGGCTCTGTCGGATTTCTTGCCGCAGGCATACTATGCGCGCCATGCAAATATCCTCTGATCACCCGCTGCTGTTACGTATCGTCGACGACCTGGCCGAGCGCGGCTGGTCGCAGCAGAACATTTTCCTGCCTGCGGATTTGACCCGCGCGCTGGCGGCCGAGTGCCGCAAACGTGACGCCGAAGGTGAACTGGCGCCGGCGGGGGTCGGACGTGGCCCGTTTTCGGAGATCCGCGAGGGGATTCGTGGCGACCATATCCAATGGATCGACCCCGGTCAGGCCGACGCCAGCGACCGCTACCTGAACCTGATGGACAGCCTGCGCGAGGCGCTCAACCGGGGCCTGTTTCTCGGGCTGGAAGACTTCGAGTGCCACTTCGCCCTGTACCCGCCGGGTGCGTTCTACCGCAAGCATGTCGACCGTTTCCGCGACGATGACCGGCGCATGGTCTCGGTGGTGATCTACCTCAATGATGGCTGGCTGCCGGAGGATGGCGGGCAACTGCGCATGTACCTGGAGAATGATCGCGTTCATGACGTACAGCCTACGGGCGGTTGTCTGGTGGTGTTTCTCTCCGGCGAAGTCCCTCATGAAGTGTTGCCAGCCAGCCGCGAGCGGCTGTCGCTGACAGGCTGGTTCCGTCGCCGTGGCAACGAGCCGTTCTGAAATGCACAGGATTCTGGTCAGTCGCTGCCTGCTGGGGCACCGCGTGCGTTACGACGGTGGGGCCAGCGGGCCGTTCGATCTGCTGGAGCATTGGATTGCGGAAGGTCGGGTAGTGCCGCTGTGTCCGGAAGTGGCTGGTGGTTTGCCGACGCCACGAGCGGCGGCAGAAATTCCGGGCGGGCAGGGCAGTGAAGTGCTGGACGGACTCGCCTCGGTGATCACTACCGAGGGCGAAGATGTCAGTGCGCAGTTTCTCGACGGTGCGCGGCAGGCGCTGGCGCTGGTGCAAAAACACGGGATCCGGGTGGCGGTGCTCAAGGCCAACAGTCCGTCGTGCGGAAATCTGTTGACCTATGACGGGACGTTCAGTGGGGTGAAGGTGAGTGGCGAGGGGGTTACGGCCGCGTTGCTGAAGCGCCATGGGGTGCAGGTCTTCAGTGAGCTTGAGTTGGTTGAGGCTGCGGTGGCTTTGGCGGCTTTGGGTTGATCCGAGAGCGCCGCCCTCACCCCAGCCCTCTCCCGGAGGGAGAGGGGGCCGATTGGGGGATATTCACGAGGTTTACCGACGTGCACCAACGCCAGTGAATCCATAATCGCCACGCTATTTCAGGTCGGCGTATAGCAAAAGACACCTCGGTCAGTTCCCTCTCCCTCCGGGAGAGGGTTAGGGTGAGGGCGCTTCTAAGGTTTCAACCACTTCTGCGCCAACGCCTCCAGCCGCCCATCCGCCCTGATCCGCTGCAACGCATTCTCCAGACTCGCGTGAAACGCCGGGTTGCCCTTCTGAAACGGAATCGCCAGATCCACCGGCGGCCCGGCCTTCGGTTTCTCTTCAGTCAGCGCCTGCACCAGCACCATCGGCCGGGGCTGCTCGTCCTTTTTCGCCAGCAATTGTGCATTCACCTGTGTGTAAGGTTCGCTGACGTCGAAACGTTCCTTGAGCTCAGGTGTCAGTGCTATGTGGTTGAGCGCGACGTCGTACTTGCCGCTTTCAACGCCCTGGAGCAGATCGGCTTCGTCCGTGACGATGAAGTCGGCACGTACATCCAGTTCGTTGGCCAGCAGTTGCCCAAGCTCGACCTCGAACCCTGTGAGCGTGTCGCCGTCCTTGAAATTGAAGGGCGGTGTATTAGCCTCAAGGGCTATGCGCAACTCGCCACGGTCGTTGACGTCATCAATCAGTTCGGCGTGAGCCAGAGGGCTCAGAAGGGGAAGCAGGCAGATCAGGCCAGGCAGAAAACGCATGGTCACTCCTTTGAAATCGATATCGGCCTGTTTTCCAGGCTCGCTTTGCTATGGTTGTCGAGTGCCTTCGACAACGAATGGTCATGAAGTTGTCATGACCGTGCGGATTTTACGGAAAAACTGGAGAAGAAAATGAAAAGCTTTATGTCACGTGCAGCGTTGGCCGGTGTGCTGATGGGTGTTTCGGTACTGGCCAGTGCGGCCACACCGGCACCGAAGGGCGCCGAAGTGTTCATCGTTTCTCCCGAGGACGGAGCCACGGTTCCGCAGACCTTCACGGTCAAGTTCGGTGTAAAGGACATTGCGCTGGCACCGGCCGGTGACGTCACCAAGAACACCGGTCATCACCATCTGCTGATCGATGCCAAGGAAATCGTTCCGGCTGGCTCCGTCGTGCCGACCGACGCCAACCACATGCACTTCGGCAAGGCGCAGACCCAGGCCGACATCAAGCTCGCGCCGGGCAAGCACACTCTGCAACTGGAGCTGGGTGATAGCGGCCATATGGCGTTCGATCCGCCGATCGTGTCGAAGAAGATCACCGTCAACGTCGAATAAAAAAGGGAGCCCTTCGGGGCTCCCTTTTTTATCAGTGGCGAGTTGCGAGCTTCAAGCAAAAGCGCTGTTCACTTGCCGCTTGAAGCTTGCTGCTCGCAGCTGCTGTTAAAACAGCACGCGGCTTCGGATGGTGCCGTTGACGTGTTGCAGCTTCTCTTGCGCCAGCTCCGAGTACTCGGCGTCGACGTCGATCACCACGTAGCCGACCTTCTCGTTGGTCTGCAGGAACTGACCGGAGATGTTGATGCCGTTTTCGGCGAAGACCTTGTTGATCTCGCTCATCACACCCGGGATGTTCTCGTGGATGTGCAGCAGACGGTGCTTGCCAGGGTGAGCCGGCAGGGCCACTTCCGGGAAGTTCACGGACGATACCGAAGTACCGTTGTCGCTGTACTTGACCAGTTTTTCTGCCACTTCCAGACCGATGTTGGCCTGCGCTTCAGCGGTGGAGCCGCCGATGTGCGGGGTCAGGATCACGTTGTCCAGGCCACGCAGCGGGCTTTCGAACTCTTCGTCGTTGGAACGCGGCTCGACCGGGAACACGTCGATGGCGGCGCCGATCAGGTGCTTGTCCTTGATCGCAGCGGCCAGGTGATCCAGCTCGACCACGGTACCGCGTGCAGCGTTGATCAGGATGCCGCCCTTCTTGATGGCGCGGATTTCCTTCTCGCCGATCATCCACTGGGTCGCAGCGGTTTCAGGTACGTGCAGGGTGACGATGTCGGACATGCCCAGCAGCTCGTGCAGGTTGCCGACCTGGGTCGCGTTGCCCAGTGGCAGCTTGGTCACGGTGTCGTAGAAGAACACCTGCATGCCCAGACCTTCGGCCAGAACCGACAGCTGAGTCCCGATCGAGCCGTAGCCGACGATGCCCAGTTTCTTGCCACGGATCTCGAAGGAGTTGGCTGCGGACTTGATCCAGCCGCCACGGTGGCAGGAAGCGTTTTTCTCAGGGATGCCGCGCAGCAGCAGGATCGCTTCGGCCAGCACCAGCTCGGCCACGGAGCGGGTGTTGGAGTACGGCGCGTTGAACACGGCGATGCCGCGCTCGCGGGCCGCTTCCAGGTCAACCTGGTTGGTGCCGATGCAGAAACAGCCGACCGCGACCAGTTTCTTCGCGTGATCGAAGATCTCTTCGGTCAGTTGGGTGCGCGAACGAATGCCGATGAAGTGAGCGTCAGCGATCTTTTCCTTGAGCTGGGCTTCCGGCAGGGAGCCTGTCAGGTATTCGATGCTGGTGTAGCCCGCCGCCTTGAGGACGTCGACAGCCGATTGGTGGACGCCTTCGAGAAGAAGGAACTTGATCTTGCTCTTATCGAGAGAAGTCTTGCTCATCTGCGTAAACCTGTATCCCGGAGAAAAATGGCAGGGAGGGGAGCAGCCTGGAGCTGACCCGCACGGCAAGAATGCCGTCGCCGCAGAACAGGCCTTGGGCACTGGCCTGCGGGGTCGGTATGCTAGCATAGCCGCCCCGCTAATCACTCATTCCTGCGACGTGAAGCGTTCTCAGGATGACCATGAATTGTTCGAGAGTTCCGTCGATGACCAATCCTGCCCTGATTGATGAACTGAAGACCCTGGTCGAGCCTGGCAAAGTCCTGACCGATGCCGACTCCCTGAACGCTTATGGCAAGGACTGGACCAAGCATTTCGCCCCGGCGCCCAGTGCCATCGTGTTCCCCAAGACCATCGAGCAGGTGCAGGCCGTCGTCCGCTGGGCCAACGAGCATAAAGTGGCGCTGGTGCCGTCGGGCGGGCGAACCGGGCTTTCTGCCGCGGCCGTGGCCGCCAATGGCGAAGTGGTCGTGTCGTTCGACTACATGAACCAGATTCTCGACATCAACCTCACCGACCGCACCGCCGTCTGTCAGCCGGGCGTGGTCACCGAGCAATTGCAGAACGCCGCCGAAGAACATGACTTGTACTACCCGGTGGACTTCGCTTCGGCCGGTTCCAGCCAGATTGGCGGCAACATCGGCACCAATGCCGGCGGGATCAAGGTCATTCGCTACGGCATGACCCGCAACTGGGTCGCAGGCATGAAAGTGGTGACCGGCAAGGGCGATGTGCTGGAACTGAACAAAGACCTGATCAAGAACGCCACCGGTTATGACCTGCGCCAGCTGTTCATCGGCGCCGAAGGCACTCTCGGTTTTGTGGTCGAGGCCACCATGCGCCTGGATCGTTCGCCGAAAAACCTGACCGCGATGGTCCTCGGCACCGCCGATTTCGACTCGATCATGCCGGTGCTGCACGCCTTTCAGGGCAAGCTCGACCTGACCGCGTTCGAATTCTTTTCCGACAAGGCCCTGGCCAAGGTCATGGGCCGTGGCGATGTCCCGGCGCCGTTCGAAACCGACTGCCCGTTCTATGCCTTGCTGGAATTCGAGGCGACCACCGAAGAAGTGGCCAACACCGCACTGGAAACCTTCGAACATTGCGTGGAGCAGGGCTGGGTGCTGGACGGCGTGATGAGCCAGAGCGAAACCCAGTTGCAGAACCTGTGGAAGCTGCGCGAGTACATCTCCGAAACCATCTCTCACTGGACGCCGTACAAGAACGACATCTCGGTCACCGTCTCGAAAGTCCCGGCGTTCCTGCGGGAAATCGACGCGATCGTCGGCGAACACTACCCCGACTTCGAAATCGTCTGGTTCGGCCACATCGGCGACGGCAACCTGCACCTGAACATCCTCAAGCCGGACAACCTGAGCAAGGACGAGTTTTTTGCCAAGTGCGCCACGGTCAACAAGTGGGTGTTCGAAACCGTCGAGAAGTACAACGGTTCGATCTCCGCCGAACACGGTGTGGGCATGACCAAGCGTGACTACTTGACCTACAGCCGCTCGCCGGTGGAAATCGAATACATGAAAGCGGTCAAGGCGGTGTTCGACCCGAACGGCATCATGAACCCGGGCAAGATCTTCGCGGTTTGAGTGGCAATCCCTGATGAATCAATGAAGGCAGGAGTCGGTAATGAGCTATCAGCACCAGTATGTCGACGGTACGCGGATTCATTTTCCGCTGGGGAAAGTTGTATGCATCGGTCGTAACTACGCCGAACACGCCAAGGAACTGGACAACCCGGTGCCTACCGAGCCGTTACTGTTCATCAAGCCCGGCAGTTGCGTGGTGCCGCTGGAAGGCGGTTTCAGCATTCCGACCGAGCGAGGCTCGGTGCATTACGAGGCGGAAATCGCCGTGTTGATCGGCAAGCCGCTGTCGACCAAGCCGAGCCGCGAAGAAGTGCTGGACGCGATCTCCGGTTTCGCCCCGGCGCTGGACCTGACCCTGCGTGACAAGCAGGCCGAGCTCAAGTCCAAGGGCCTGCCGTGGGAAATCGCCAAGTCGTTCGACGGCGCGGCGGTGATTGCGCCGTTCGTGGTCGGCAGCACCTTTTCCGACCTGACCGACATCGGCATCCGCCTGACCATCAACGGCGAAGTGCGCCAGGACGGCAACAGCAGCGCGATGCTCAACCCGATCGTGCCGATGATCCAGCACATGGCCGGCTGCTTCTCGCTGCAGGCCGGTGACGTGATCCTGACCGGCACGCCGGTGGGCGTCGGCCCGCTGAACGTCGGCGATGAAATCGTGCTGGAACTGCCGGGCGCCAGTCGCTTCACCAGCAGCGTTCGCTGATCCGTAAATCGCGTTCCCGAGCGGGAGATTGCAGGTTTGAGCCAAACCCTCAAACCGGCGGTCTCCCGTTTTGTTTTTGTGATGCTGCCTGCAAAGACGCAGGGCATTCCGGCCATTTGCCGTTTTTTTCACATTTTGTCCGGATAATTCCGGTCATTCTGGCGTCTGAGCCGGCCTCTTTGTGCTATTACCCGTAGCCTGAATTTTCGGAACGCGTCCTTTGATGTCATCTCAAACTCAGCTCAAACCCGCCCGCCGTTCACGTTTCGCCCTGCGTTGGTATTCCTGGCTTTTGCTGGCAGCCGCCGCTGCGTACGGGCTGGCGTTTGCCATGCATTGGGATGACCGCGGCGTGCTGTGGGTGCTGGAGCGCTTCGAAAGCCCGACCGAGAAACAGGAAAGCGTCTGGCTACCGGACTATCGGGTGGTCATCGACGCCAAGCTGCTGCCGGGCATGGAAAAGGACGAAGCTTCGGACCTCTCCTATAACCCGCAGACCAAAACCCTGTTTTCGGTGATGGGCAAGAATCCATTCCTGGTCGAGCTGACCCTGCAAGGTGACGTGCTGCGCAAGATGCCGCTGGTGGGCTGGAGCAATCCGGAAGGCCTGACGGTGATGGAAAACGGCTTGATGGCGATTGTCGATGAGCGCGAGCACATGCTCTCCATCGTCAAGGTCGATGCCGACACCCGCGAACTGAAGCGCGACGATTTCCCTAAGTACGACCTCGGCCCGTCGAAAGACCAGAACAAAGCCTTCGAAGCCATCACCTGGGACGCCCGCAACCAGCAACTGCTGCTGGGCGAAGAGCGTCCGCCTGCGCTGTTCACCTGGAAAAGCGACGGCAGCCAGACGCTCAAGGGCGACAAGCAGAAACTCGACAGCGATGAGCTGGACCTGCGCAACCTCTCGGCCCTGGCGATCGACCCGCGCACCGGCCACACCCTGGTGCTGTCCGCCGATTCGCACCTGTTGCTGGAGCTGGACGAGAAGGGTGAGCAGGTCAGCTTCATGACCCTGCTCGGCGGTTTCAACGGCTTGAAGAAAACCATTCCCCGCGCCGAAGGCGTGACCATGGACGAGGCGGGCACGCTGTACATGGTCAGCGAGCCGAACCTGTTCTACCGCTTCGAAAAGCAGAAGTAATCCCTCCTGCAGAGATTGCAGCTCTGTAGAGTTGTGGCTCGAGGCAAGTGGCCATTAAGCTTCAGTTCAGACAGGCGTGATATTTCATCCGCCTGTTTTGACTCCGAGCCTGCCCGAATGCGTCGTCTTGCCCGTCCCAAACCTCTGTTCATCATCCTGTCGGTGATTGCCCTGATCGCGCTGATTGCGATCGGCCAATACATGCGCCTGTTCGAGCGTGCCTGGTTCAACCTGCATACGCTCTGGCAGCCGATGAGCAGCGAGGCCATCGGGCTGGACCAATATCGGGTAGAGATCGAAGCGAAAGTCATCGACGGGCTGAACGACGACGTCTCGGCGTTGACCTACGATCCGGTGCGCAAGAGCCTGTTCACGGTCACCAACAAGAATGCCGAACTGATCGAGCTGTCGCTGGACGGCACGATCCTCCGCCGTGTCGCCTTGATCGGCTTCGGTGATCCGGAGGCGGTAGAGTACATCAGCGCCGATACCTACGTGATCACCGATGAACGCCAGCAGCGGCTGATCAAGATCCATCTGGAGCACGACACCACGTTCCTCGATGCGGCGGACGCCGAGCAAATGACCCTCGGCGTGCACATGAGCGGCAACAAGGGCTTTGAAGGCCTGGCTTACGACTCGGTGGGCAAGCGCCTGTTCGTGGCCAAGGAACGGGATCCGATGCTGATCTATGAAGTGCACGGTTTTCCGCACTTCAATCCGGAAAAATCCTACGCGGTACACGTCATCAATAACCCCAAGCGCGATGCCGGGATGTTTGTGCGCGATCTGTCGAGCCTGCAATACGACGAGCGCAGCGGCCATTTGCTGGCGCTGTCCGACGAGTCACGGCTGATTCTGGAACTGGATGTGGACGGGCGCCCGTTGAGCACCATGTCGTTGAACGGTGGCCGGCAGGGCCTGAAGAAAACCGTACCGCAGGCGGAAGGTATCGCGATGGACGACGACGGGACGTTGTATCTGGTGAGCGAGCCGAACCTGTTTTATGTCTTCAGGAAGCCTGCGCAGCCCTGACTGACGCCCTGAATAACTGTGGGAGCTGGCTTGCCAGCGATGAGGCCATGACTCTCAACATTAATGTTGACTGGCAGGCCGCCATCGCTGGCAAGCCAGCTCCCACAGTTTTTTTATCTGCCCACAAAATGTGGGCAGTTTCGGCTTACTCAGCCTTCAGTGTTTTCACACCTTCGGAAGTACCCAGCAACAACAGATCCGCCGGACGCGCCGCGAACAGGCCGTTGGTGACCACGCCGACGATCGAATTGATCTGCGCTTCCAGCTCCACCGGATTGGTGATCTGCAGGTTGTGCACGTCGAGGATGATGTTGCCGTTGTCGGTCAGCACGCCTTCGCGGTAGACCGGGTCGCCGCCCAGTTTCACCAGTTGGCGGGCGACGTGGCTGCGGGCCATCGGGATCACTTCCACCGGCAGCGGGAACGCGCCCAGCACCGGCACCAGTTTGCTGGCGTCGGCGATGCAGATGAAGGTCTGGGCCACGGCTGCGACGATCTTCTCTCGGGTCAGGGCTGCGCCGCCGCCCTTGATCAGGTTCAGGTGTTCGTCGCTTTCATCGGCGCCGTCGACGTAGAACTCCAGGTTGCTCACGGTGTTCAGCTCGTACACCGGAATCCCGTGGCCCTTGAGGCGCGCAGCGGTGGCTTCGGAGCTCGCGACCGCGCCATCGAACGCGCCCTTGTGCTGGGCCAGGGCGTCGATGAAGCAGTTGGCGGTGGAGCCGGTTCCGACGCCGACGATGCTCTTGTCGTCGAGTTTCGGAAGGATGAAGTCGACGGCAGCCTGGGCCACGGCCTGTTTGAGTTGATCCTGGGTCATGCGGGCTCCGGAAGCGGGCAAGGTAAGAACGGAATGGCCGGCATTATAGCCTCAAGCCGGGCTAAAACCTCTGGATTCGTGTGGTCGTGCGCCCAAAAGCCGGGTTAGACTCGTTGGCCCTGCCCAACCCGCTCAGTGATGCTTTCCGATGCTCGAACAGTACGTCAAGAAGATCCTCACCTCGCGCGTTTATGACGTTGCCGTAGAAACCCCGCTGCAGAACGCCCGCCAGCTCTCCGAGCGGCTGGGCAACGACATCTGGCTCAAGCGCGAAGACTTGCAGCCGGTGTTCTCGTTCAAGATTCGCGGCGCCTACAACAAGCTGACCCAGCTGAGCGACGAAGAGCGCGCCCGTGGCGTGGTCACCGCGTCGGCGGGCAACCACGCGCAGGGCCTGGCCCTGGCGGCGAAAGTGCTGGGCGTGAAAGCGACCATCGTGATGCCCAAGACCACCCCGGAGATCAAGGTCGAAGGCGTGCGCTCCCGTGGCGGCAAGGTGGTGCTGCACGGGGATTCGTTCCCGGAAGCCCTGGCCTACTCGCTGAAACTGGTCGATGAAAAAGGCTACGTCTACATCCACCCGTACGACGATCCGCACACCATTGCCGGGCAGGGCACCGTGGCGATGGAAATCCTGCGCCAGCACCCGCAGCCGCTGGACGCGATCTTCGTCCCGGTGGGTGGCGGCGGTCTGATCGCCGGCATTGCGGCGTACGTGAAATACCTGCGCCCGGACATCAAGGTCATCGGCGTCGAGCCCGATGACTCCAACTGCCTGCAAGCGGCGATGGCCGCCGGCGAGCGCGTGGTGCTGCCGGCCGTGGGCATCTTCGCCGACGGCGTGGCGGTGGCGCAGATCGGCCAGCACACCTTCGATATCTGCAAGGATTACGTCGATGAAGTGATCACCGTCAGCACCGACGAAATCTGCGCGGCGATCAAGGATATCTACGACGATACCCGCTCGATCACCGAACCGGCCGGCGCCCTGGGCGTGGCCGGGATCAAGAAGTACGTCGAGCAGCGCGGCGTCAGTGGCAAGACATTCGTGGCCATCGACTCCGGGGCCAACGTCAACTTCGACCGCCTGCGCCACGTCGCCGAGCGCGCCGAACTGGGTGAAGGCCGCGAAGCGATCATCGCCGTGACCATCCCGGAGAAGGCCGGCAGCTTCAAGGCGTTCTGCGAGGCCATCGGCAAGCGCCAGATCACCGAATTCAACTACCGCTACAACAATGGCAGCGAAGCGCACATCTTCGTCGGCGTACAGACTCACCCGGACAACGACCCCCGCAGTGCGTTGCTGGCAAGCCTGACCGAGCAGGGGTTCCCGGTGCTCGACCTGACCGACAACGAACTGGCCAAGCTGCACATCCGTCACATGGTCGGCGGTCGCGCCGCGCACGTGGTCGATGAAGTGGTGCTGCGCTTCGAGTTCCCGGAGCGTCCGGGCGCGCTGTTCAACTTCCTCAACAAGCTTGGCGGTCGCTGGAACATCTCGATGTTCCACTACCGCAACCACGGTGCAGCGGACGGCCGTGTGGTCGCGGGCTTGCAAGTGCCCCACGACGAACGTCATCTGGTGCCCGCAGCCCTTGAGGAAATCGGCTACCCGTACTGGGACGAAAGCGACAACCCCGCCTATCAGCTGTTTCTTGGCTAGGCCATAAGGAAATCGGATCATGGAAACGTTAACCGCCCTGAAAGCGGCGCACATGCTGGCGACTGCGGTGCTCTTGCTCGGTGCGCTGGGCCTGGGAATTTGGGTCTGGCGCGCACGGCGCAACGGTGACGCGACGGCGGGAAGCCGCACGTTGCAGCGGCCATGGCTGTTTGTCTGGCTGTTGATCGTGCTGGCGCTGGTAAGCATGCCGTTCACCGGCTGGTGGATGGTGCATCTGGTGGGCTGGCCGCTGGGGCAGACGTGGATTCTGGCCTCGAGCGTGCTCTACACCCTGGCGGCGCTGGCGTGGTTCTGGCTGCTGGTACGCTTGAACCGGTTGCGCAAGGCGCCGGGCGGCGTGGGCCGGTTCAGTCTGGGGCTGGCGTTGTTCGGGCTGGTCTGCTTTGTCGCGATTGCCGGGTTGATGGGCGCCAAGCCTGTTTAAGGCTTCACACCGAGTCGACCCAATCGCTGGCAAGCCAGCTCCCACAGTGATCTTCAGTGAACACAGACTTTGTGAGCGCTTTAGAACTCGTGGGAGCTGCGGTGCGACGATTCGACTTGCCAGCGATGACGTCATCAGTCGCGCAGACTGATTACCGGCCAGCCGCGTTTCTCGGCTTCGGCACGCAGGTTCGGATCCGGGTCGACCGCCACCGGATTCGCCACCTGTTCCAGCAGCGGCAGGTCATTCATCGAGTCGCTGTAGAAGTAGCTGCCTTCCAGCGAATGCCCGGTGTCTTCCAGCCAGCGGTTCAGGCGCGTCACCTTGCCTTCGCGGAAGCACGGCACGTCGGTGCTGCGCCCGGTGTAGCGGCCGTCCTGCATCTCGCACTCGGTGGCGATCAGGGTTTCAACGCCCAGGCGCACCGCAATCGGCGCGGTGACGAAACGGTTGGTGGCGGTGATGATCACCAGTTTGTCGCCGGCATCGCGGTGCTTTTTCAGCAAATCGAGCGCCTTCGGCAGCACGATCGGCTCGATGCAGTCGCGCATGTAATCGTTGTGCCACTGGTCAAGCACGGCCATCTCGGTGCGGCCGAGGATCTCCAGGCAGAAGTTCAGGTAGGCCGCGTTATCCAGTTTGCCGGCCAGGTAATCCTGGTAGAACTCGTCGTTGCGCGCCTTGTAGGCGATCGGGTCGAGGAAGCCGCGTTCGCACAGATAATCGCCCCAGGCGTGATCGCTGTCGCCGCCCAGAAGGGTGTTGTCCAAATCGAATAAAGCCAGGCGCATTGCAGTTACCCGCTGAAAAGTCAGTAAAAAGGCCACAAGAATACGGTCTTTTCACAAGAGTGCACATAAGCTCGGAACCTTCGTTGCCGCCTTCACAACCTTTGTGGAACAATGCGGCGACATGCGTTTGCGAGGTTGTTGCCGTGATCGACCCCGATGGTTTCCGCCCTAATGTCGGGATCATTCTGACGAATGACGCCGGCCAGGTGCTATGGGCTCGCCGTATCAATCAAGATGCCTGGCAGTTTCCACAGGGGGGAATCAATCCCGAGGAGACGCCGGAAGACGCCTTGTACCGCGAGCTGAACGAAGAAGTTGGCCTGGAACGCGAAGATGTTGAAATACTGGCCTGCACCCGGGGCTGGTTGCGCTATCGTTTGCCGCAACGTCTGGTGCGAACTCACAGCCAACCGCTGTGCATAGGCCAGAAACAGAAGTGGTTTCTCCTGCGCCTGATCTCCAACGAGCAGCGGGTGCGGATGGATTTGACCGGTAAACCGGAGTTCGATGGCTGGCGCTGGGTCAGTTATTGGTATCCGTTGGGCCAGGTGGTGACATTCAAGCGCGAAGTGTATCGCCGCGCTCTCAAAGAGCTTGCCCCGCGCCTTTTAGCGCGCGACTGACGACGGAGTTCGACCCCGAGCCATGCTCAATACGCTGCGCAAGATCGTCCAGGAAGTTAACTCCGCCAAGGATCTCAAGGCGGCGTTGGGGATTATTGTGTTGCGCGTCAAAGAGGCCATGGGCAGCCAGGTCTGCTCGGTCTACCTGCTTGATCCAGAGACCAACCGCTTCGTGCTGATGGCCACCGAGGGCTTGAACAAGCGCTCGATCGGCAAGGTCAGCATGGCACCCAACGAAGGTCTGGTCGGCCTGGTCGGCACGCGTGAAGAACCCCTGAACCTCGAGAACGCCGCGGATCACCCGCGCTATCGCTACTTCGCCGAAACCGGCGAGGAGCGTTACGCCTCGTTCCTTGGGGCGCCGATCATTCACCACCGCCGCGTCGTCGGCGTGTTGGTCATCCAGCAGAAAGAACGCCGCCAGTTCGATGAAGGTGAAGAAGCCTTCCTCGTGACCATGAGCGCGCAGCTCGCGGGCGTAATCGCCCACGCCGAGGCCACCGGCTCGATCCGTGGCCTGGGCCGTCAGGGCAAGGGCATCCAGGAAGCCAAGTTCGTCGGCGTGCCGGGTTCGCCGGGTGCGGCGGTCGGTACCGCGGTGGTCATGCTGCCACCGGCGGATCTGGACGTGGTGCCGGACAAGACCATCACCGACATCGACGCTGAACTCGCGCTGTTCAAGACCGCCATCGAAGGCGTGCGCGCCGACATGCGTGCGTTGTCGGCCAAGCTGGCGACCCAGCTGCGTCCGGAAGAGCGCGCGCTGTTCGACGTCTACCTGATGATGCTCGACGATGCTTCGCTGGGCAGCGAAATCACCAACGTGATCAAGACCGGGCAGTGGGCCCAGGGCGCGCTGCGCCAGGTCGTGACCGACCACGTCAATCGTTTCGATTTGATGGACGACGAATACCTGCGTGAGCGGGCGTCGGACGTCAAGGACCTGGGCAGACGCCTGCTCGCCTACCTGCAGGAAGAGCGGCAGCAGAACCTGGTCTACCCGGAAAAGACCATTCTGGTCAGCGAAGAACTGACGCCGGCGATGCTCGGCGAGGTGCCGGAAGGCACGCTGGTCGGTCTGGTGTCGGTACTCGGTTCGGGTAACTCCCACGTCGCGATCCTGGCCCGGGCCATGGGTATCCCGACGGTGATGGGTGTAGTCGACTTGCCATACGCCAAGGTCGATGGCATTCCGATGATCGTCGACGGGCTCAAGGGCGAAATCTACACCAACCCGAGCGAAGTGCTGATCAAGCAGTTCGCCGAGGTGGTGGAAGAAGAGAAACAACTGGCGCTGGGTCTCGACTCCCTGCGCGACCTGCCGTGCGTGACCCTCGATGGCCACCGCATGCCGCTGTGGGTCAACACCGGCCTGCTGGCCGATGTGGCGCGGGCGCAGAAGCGCGGCGCCGAAGGCGTTGGTCTGTACCGCACCGAAGTGCCGTTCATGATCAACCAGCGCTTTCCGAGCGAGAAGGAACAACTGGCGATCTACCGTGAGCAGCTTGCCGCGTTTCACCCGCAACCGGTGACCATGCGCAGCCTGGACATCGGCGGTGACAAGTCGCTGTCGTACTTCCCGATCAAGGAAGACAACCCGTTCCTCGGCTGGCGCGGGATCCGCGTCACCCTCGACCACCCGGAAATCTTCCTGGTGCAGACCCGCGCGATGCTCAAGGCCAGCGAAGGCCTGAACAACCTGCGGATCCTGCTGCCGATGATCTCCGGCATCCACGAGCTCGAAGAGGCGCTGCACCTGATCCACCGGGCCTGGGGCGAAGTGCGCGATGAAGGCACCGACGTGCCGATGCCGCCGGTGGGTGTGATGATCGAAATTCCTGCGGCGGTTTACCAGACCAAAGAGCTGGCGCGGATGGTCGACTTCCTGTCGGTCGGCTCCAACGACCTGACCCAGTACCTGCTGGCGGTGGACCGCAACAACCCACGGGTGGCTGACCTCTACGACTATCTGCACCCGGCGGTGCTGCAAGCCCTGCAAACCGTGGTGCGCGACGCCCATGCCGAAGGCAAGCCGGTGAGCATCTGCGGCGAGATGGCCGGTGACCCGGCGGCAGCGGTGCTGTTGATGGCGATGGGTTTCGACAGTTTGTCGATGAACGCCACCAACCTGCCGAAGGTGAAATGGATGCTGCGTCAGATCAACCTGAGCAAGGCCAAGGATCTGCTGGCGGAACTGATGACCATCGACAACCCGCAGGTGATCCACAGCTCGCTGCAACTGGCGCTGAAGAGCCTTGGGCTGGCGAAGATGGTCAATCCGGCGGCGGTCAAACCCCTCTAGATTAGTGATGATCCCCAAAAGCCCCTCACCCTAACCCTCTCCCGGAGGGAGAGGGGACTGATCGCGGGATGTTGCAGATATGCATCGACCTGAACGAGTTGTATTGAATCCATAATCGACTCGATCTTTCAGGTCGATGTAAGGCTCAAGACACCTCGGTCGGCCCCCTCTCCCTCCGGGCGGTCCGACGTTTCGGGAGGGCTGGGCGGGCGGCGTTCCGATGAGGGCAGGCTCCTAAACACAAATCTCCACTTCCCCCAAATGCCCGCCATACGGCCCGAAACTTCGCTCCACCATCCGCCGCGTCCCGTCCGCCTGCACAATCAACGCCGTACTCGCCCGAGTCCCGTAACTCTGGCTGGCAATAAACACACTCGACAACAACGACTCGGTCGCCAGCCCCACGCCGGTATCCGGCAGATCAGCAAACGGCGCCGTCTGCGCATCCTCCAACAACGCTAACAACTGCTCGGGCTGCGGATCATCCAGCACGGCACTCAATGCCGCCTTGGCCTTGAGCAGTTTCGGCCACGGCGTATCCAGCCCGGCGTTGGACAAACCATAAACGCCGGGCTGCAACATCACCGGTTCCGAAGACCGGGCATTGAAGTGCCACAGCTCGTTGGCATTGCCCAGCAGCAGGTTGAAGCCGGCATATTCTGGCGAACGGGCGACAACGTCGGACAAATAGTCATCGATCGACAGGTTTCCTGTGAGAAAACCTGCCACCAGCTCGCCCCGGGAACGTCGGGCCGGCGGCTGATGCGGATCGCGAATGTTGGTCAGCGCCGCAAAACGACCGTTGGCACCCAGGCCGAGCCAGGTGCCCCCAGCCTCAAGATCTCGGCCGGCATGAACATGCGGCGACTCGGGCCACTGCGCCAGCGGCAGGCTGGGCCGGGCGTAGAACTCGTCACGGTTGGCCGCGACGATCAGCGGCTGGGCATGCCCCGGCCGCCAGGCGAAAACAATCAGGCACATAAGGTGGTCCTTGTGTGTTTTTTGCCCACTCTACGCAGACATCGTCCGTGCATCCATCGCCAGTGGAGCCGAAGGGTATCCATCCGTTACCATGCCGCTCCGGTTTTGGGGACGCGCCTTGGGAGGCAGTCATGGAATTTCTGCTCTATCTGGCGCTGGGCGCCTGTGCAGGCGTACTGGCCGGGCTGTTCGGGGTGGGCGGCGGGATCATCATCGTCCCGGTGCTGGTGTTCAGTTTCACCTTGCAGGGCTTCGATCCGTCGATCCTGACCCATCTGGCGGTCGGCACGTCCCTGGCGACGATCATCTTCACGTCGGTCAATGCCGTGCGCGAGCATCACCGGCGCGGCGCCGTGCGCTGGCCGATCTTCAAGTGGATGACCGTCGGCATCCTGCTCGGCGCCGGTTTCGGGGCGCTGACCGCCGAAGCGATCTCCGGGCCTAACCTGCAAAAGATCATCGGTGTGTTCGCCCTGGTGATCGCCGCGCAGCTGGCGCTGGACGTCAAACCCAAGGCCAGCCGAACGGTGCCCGGCAAGCTCGGTCTGACCATGGCCGGCAGTGTGATCGGCTGGGCCTCGGCGATTTTCGGGATTGGCGGCGGCTCGCTGACCGTGCCGTTCCTGACCTGGCGCAGTGTGCCGATGCAGCAGGCCGTGGCGACTTCGTCGGCCTGTGGCCTGCCGATTGCCGTGGCCAGTGCAATAAGTTTCATGATTCTGGGCTGGCATGATCCGTTGCTGCCGGCCCATAGTCTCGGTTTTGTGTATTTGCCGGCACTGCTCGGCATTGCGCTGACCAGCATGGTGTTCGCCCGTCTCGGCGCGCGGCTGGCGCACAGGTTGTCGCCGAAGTTGCTGAAACGGCTGTTCGCGGCTTTGCTGTTTTGCGTGGGCCTGAGCTTTCTGTTCTGAGCCGTCTGTTTTGGCAGGTCGCAATCCTGGCTTAATCCTGAGGTGACAGCGTCGCCCGGGAATTTTTGAAGATTTGAATGCTAACGAGGAGTCGCAATGCTGCCTTACCCGCAGATCGATCCGGTGGCCCTGGCCATCGGTCCGCTGAAAATCCACTGGTACGGCCTGATGTACCTGGTCGGCATCGGCGGCGCGTGGCTGCTGGCATCGCGCCGGCTCAACCGTTTCGACCCGACCTGGACCAAGGAGAAACTGTCCGATCTGGTGTTCTGGCTGTCGATGGGGGTGATTGTCGGCGGGCGTCTGGGCTATGTGCTGTTCTACGACCTGAGCGCCTACATCGCTAACCCGACACTGATTTTCGAGGTGTGGAAGGGCGGCATGTCGTTCCACGGCGGTTTCATCGGCGTGATGCTGGCCGCGCTGTGGTTCGGCAAACGTAACGGCAAGTCGTTCTTCCAGCTGATGGACTTCGTCGCGCCGATGGTGCCGATCGGTCTGGGCGCCGGGCGTATCGGCAACTTCATCAACGCCGAGCTGTGGGGCAAGGCCACCGACGTGCCGTGGGCCATGGTGTTCCCACCGTTCAGCGACCCGGCGCAACTGCCGCGTCACCCGTCCCAGCTGTATCAGTTCGCGCTGGAAGGCGTGGCGTTGTTCCTGATCCTCTGGCTGTTCTCGCGTAAACCGCGACCAACCATGGCGGTCTCGGGCATGTTTGCGCTGTTCTATGGCATCTTCCGTTTCATCGTCGAATTCGTCCGCGTGCCGGACGCGCAACTGGGCTATCTGGCCTGGAACTGGCTGACCATGGGTCAGGTACTCTGCGTGCCGATGATCATCGGCGGGCTGTTCCTGATCTGGCTGGCCTACCACCGCGCCCCGGCGGCGCCGGTTGCACCGACAGCTTAAATATTCGAACCCCGGCGATGTCTGCCGGGGCTCAAGGACACAGGTAACTCATGAAGCAATATCTCGATCTGGTGTCGCACGTCATCAACAACGGCACCAAACAGGCCAACCGTACCGGCGTGAACACCATCAGCTTTCCGGGCGCCATGTTGCGCTTCGATCTGCAGGAAGGTTTCCCGGCGATCACCACCCGCAAGATGGCCTTCAAATCGGCCATCGGCGAGATGTGCGGCTTTCTGCGTGGCGTGAACAACGCCGCCGAATTCCGTGCGCTGGGCTGCAAGGTCTGGGATCAGAACGCCAACGAAAACGCCCAGTGGCTGGCCAACCCGTTCCGTCAGGGCGAAGACGACCTCGGCGAAATCTACGGCGTGCAATGGCGCAAATGGCCAGCGTACAAGCAGATCCCGCTGAGCAACACCGCCGCCATCGAACAAACCTTGAGCAACGGCTACAAGCAGATTGCCCAGGGCGAAGAAGACGGCCAGGCCTACGTGGTGCTGTACAAAGCCATCGATCAGGTGCGCCAGTGCGTCGACACAATCATCAAGGACCCGGGCAGCCGCCGTATCCTGTTCCACGGCTGGAACTGCGCCCAGCTCGATGAAATGGCTCTGCCGCCGTGCCATCTGCTGTACCAGTTCCACCCGAATGTCGAGACCAAAGAGATTTCTCTGACCCTCTACATCCGTTCCAACGACCTGGGTCTGGGCACGCCGTTCAACCTCACCGAAGGCGCCGCGCTGCTGAGCCTGATCGGTCGCCTGACCGGCTACACGCCGCGCTGGTTCACCTATTTCATCGGTGACGCCCACGTCTACGAAAACCACCTGGACATGCTCAACGAACAGCTCAAGCGCGAGCCGTTCGCCATGCCGAAGCTGAAGATTTCGGACCGCGTGCCGGAGTTTGCCAAGACCGGTGTTTATCAGCCGGAATGGCTGGAGCTGGTGGAGCCGAGCGACTTCTCGCTGGAAGGCTACGAGCACCATGCGCCGATGACTGCGCCGATGGCGGTCTGACAGACTGCCATTAGACCTGTGGGAGCTGGCTTGCCAGCGATGACGGCAGCACATTCAACATTGATGTGTCTGTAAAACCGCTATCGCTGGCAAGCCAGCTCCCACAATGTTTTGTGGTGTTGTCAGTGGCCGTGACTACGGCCCACATGCGAATGCTCAACCTCCGCCGCCACAACCCCGCCACTCACCTCCAGCCGCTGCAAAATCCCGCACTGATCCGCCTCCGGCCCTTCGCCACAGCGCTGGCGCAGGTCGAGCAGTTGCGTCTGCAAGGCCAATAACCCATCGATCCGCGCCTTGACGTGCTGGATGTGCTCGTCGATCAGCGCATTCACGCTTTCGCATTGATCCTGCGGGCTGTCGCGCAGGGCGAGCAGGCTGCGGATTTCTTCGAGGGTCATGTCGAGGGTGCGGCAGTTGCGGATGAAGGTCAGGCGCTCGGCGTGTGCCTGGGTGTAGACGCGGTAGTTGCCGTCGCTGCGGGCCGGTTCCGGCAGCAGGTTTTCGCGCTCGTAGTAGCGAATGGTTTCCACGGCGCAGTCGGTCTGTTTCGCCAGTTCTCCGATCTTCATGACGGCAATCTCCAAAAGGGTGCTTGACCCTATAGTGGCTACAGGGTCTTTACTTGGCAACAGGCACCTTCATGGACGCGACCAATGAGCGATTCCCTGCACACCCACAAGCCCGGCGACGGGCACGATCACAGTCACAAACTGCAGCCTGTGCATAAACATGCCCACGCCGGCGATTCCTGCTGCGGGTCGAAAACCGTTACACCGGCGCCGGTTCATTCGAGTGAAGACTCTTGCTGCTCGTCGAAAGCCGAAGCGCCTTTACTCGTGCAACTGAGCGAGGCAAAAAGTGCCGACGCCCGGCTGAGCAGCTTCCGCATCGAGGCGATGGACTGCCCGACCGAACAGACGCTGATCCAGAACAAGCTCGGCAAACTGGCCGGGATCCAGCAACTCGAATTCAACCTGATCAATCGCGTGCTCGGTGTGACTCACAATCTACCGGACACCGCGCCGATCATCGACGCGATCAAATCCCTCGGCATGCAGGCCGAGCCGCTGGAGGCAGGCGTCGAAGCGCCAACGCCGGCGCCGGTGAAAAAACACTGGTGGCCGCTGGCACTGTCCGGCGTCGGTGCGCTCGCTGCGGAAGTGATCCACTTCACCAGCGCCGCGCCGACCTGGGTGGTGGCGATCATCGCGCTGATCTCGATCCTCAGCGGCGGCCTCACCACCTACAAGAAGGGCTGGATCGCCCTGAAGAACCGCAACCTCAACATTAATGCCCTGATGAGCATCGCCGTGACCGGCGCCGTGTTGATCGGCCAATGGCCGGAAGCGGCGATGGTGATGTTCCTGTTCACCGTGGCCGAGTTGATCGAAGCGCGCTCGCTGGATCGCGCACGCAACGCCATCAGCGGCCTGATGCAGATGACGCCGGAGCAGGCCACGGTGTTGCAGGCTGACGGCAACTGGGTCGAACTGGACGTCAAAAGCATCGATCTCGGCGCCCACGTGCGGGTTAAACCCGGTGAGCGCATTGCGCTGGACGGTGAAGTCGTCAGCGGCAGTTCGACTATCGATCAAGCGCCGATCACCGGTGAAAGCCTGCCGGTAGAGAAAACTGTCGGCGACAAAGTGTTCGCTGGCACCATCAACCAGGCCGGTTCGCTGGAATACGCAGTGACGGCAGCGGCGAATAATTCCACCCTGGCGCGAATCATCCACGCCGTGGAACAGGCGCAAGGCGCGCGTGCGCCGACCCAGCGCTTCGTCGATCAGTTCTCGAAAATCTACACCCCGGTGGTCTTCGTTCTGGCCCTGGCCGTGGCGATCATCCCGCCGCTGTTCATGGGGGCCGCGTGGTTCGACTGGATCTACCGCGCGCTGGTGCTGCTGGTGGTCGCGTGCCCGTGCGCACTGGTGATTTCCACCCCGGTCACCATCGTCAGCGGCCTCGCGGCGGCGGCGCGCAAAGGCATTCTGGTCAAGGGCGGCGTGTACCTGGAGGGCGGTTTCAAGCTCGACTATCTGGCCCTCGACAAGACCGGCACCATCACCCACGGCAAACCGGTGCAGACCGATTACCTGTCCCTCGACCCGACCGCCGACGCCACGGCCCCGGCCATTGCCGCCGCGCTGGCCGGGCGTTCCGATCACCCGGTGTCGCTGGCCATCGCCAAGGCGGCTGTGGATAAAGGTTTCGCGTCGCTGGTTGTGGATAACTTCGAAGCGCTGGCCGGCCGTGGGGTAAAAGGCGAGGTCAACGGTCAGGTTTACCACTTGGGCAATCACCGACTGGTTGAAGAACTGGGCCTGTGCTCGCCGCAACTGGAAGAAAAACTGTTCGCGCTGGAGAAACAGGGCAAATCCGTGGTGCTGCTGCTCGACAGCTCTGGCCCGCTGGCACTGTTCGCCGTGGCCGACACCGTCAAGGAAACCAGCCGCGAAGCGATCCGCCAACTGCACGAACTGGGCGTGAAAACCCTGATGCTCACCGGCGACAACGTCCACACCGCGCAGGCGATTGCGGCGCAAGTCGGGATCGATCAGGCCAAGGGCGACTTGCTGCCGACCGACAAATTGCAAGCCATCGAAGACCTGTATGCGCAGGGCCGTCGGGTAGGCATGGTCGGCGATGGCATCAACGATGCGCCGGCACTGGCTCGGGCGGAGATCGGTTTTGCGATGGCAGCGGCCGGTACCGATACGGCGATTGAAACCGCCGATGTCGCCCTGATGGACGACGATCTGCGCAAGATACCGGCCTTCATCAGCCTGTCGCGCCATACCGCCGCTATCCTGAAACAGAACATCGCGCTGGCGCTGGTGATCAAAGCGATCTTTCTTGGGGTAACCTTCGCCGGGCTCGCCACCATGTGGATGGCGGTGTTTGCCGACATGGGCGTAAGCCTGCTGGTGGTGTTCAACGGTTTGCGCCTGTTGCGCAAATAGAGGAAGAGGGACGGTTGTGCTGAGTGCCGAGCTGAAAGCGTTTTACATGGTGGCCCGCCTGGGCAGCATCACGCTGGCGGCGAAAAAGCTCGGCCTCAGCCAACCGACTGTAACCACCCAGATCCGCAATCTGGAAAGCCAGTATTCGGTGGAGCTGTTCTACCGTGGCGGCCGGCGTCTGAGTGTCAGCGACGAAGGCGCGCAGCTGTTGCCGATGGTCAAAGCCTTGTTGCAGCAGGAAGCCGATATCGAGTTCTTCCTGCGCAACAGCGGCCAGGTGCAGGGCACGCTGCGCATCGCCGCCACCGCGCCGTATTACATCCTCGATCTGGTGAAAACCTTTCGCGAGCGCCTGCCGCAGGTGGAAGTCTCGGTGGAAATCGGCAACTCGCAGCAAGTGCTCGAAGCGCTGGAGGATTACCGGGTGGATGTCGCGGCGTCGTCGCAATTGCTCGACGATGCACGGCTGATCCGTCGGGTGTTGGGCAGCGATCCGCTGGTGCTGGCGGTGCATCGCAATCATCCGCTGGCGGCGCACGACCATGTGACGCTGAGCGCGCTGGCCGGGCATACCTTGCTGATGCGTGAATCTGGCTCGACCACTCGGCGCCTGACCGAAGAGTTGCTGGCCAGCGCCGGGGTCAGTTTCGGCCCGTTGCTGGAGATCGGCAGCCGCGAGTCGATCCGCGAAGCCGTGCTGCGCAACATCGGCATCAGCATCATCGCCCGCCAGGAAGTGCCGCACGATCCGCAGTTGCGGGTGTTGACGCTCGAAAATGCGCCGCAGATTCCCGAATACCTCTACTGCCTCAAAGAACGCAAGAACGCCCGGTTGCCGGCGGCGTTTCTCGGACTGGCGCAGGAAATGTCCCCGGCCTGAGATTTTTCAGTGCCTGTGCTGGCCTCTTCGTCGGACTAGGCAACGCAGGACTTGAGACCTGAACCAAAATCCCCGAATACCATTATCGGTCGATTTTGCCTCGTTGCCATATGACCGACGCATTACAACTCTAGGATTCGTCTCATCTGCTTGATGAGGCCTGTCCATGAACCCTGCAATCGCAACTGCCCTGACCAACCCCGGCGCACCGATGAAAGTGCGCGGCGTGCAGAAGCGCTTCGGCGCCTTCACTGCGCTGGATAACGTCTCCCTCGATGTCGCGGCCGGTGAACTGGTGTGCCTGCTCGGCCCGTCAGGTTGCGGCAAGACCACGCTACTGCGTTGCATCGCCGGTCTGGAAAAACAGGACAGCGGCGAGTTGTACCTCGGTGAGCGCGACGTTTCCCACCTCGCGCCCCAAGCTCGGGACTACGGCATTCTGTTCCAGTCCTACGCGCTGTTCCCCAATCTGACGGTCGAAGCGAACATTGCCTACGGCCTCGCCGGCAGCGGTCGCGATGAAGTGCGCCGTCGCGTCGGTCAGATGCTGGAACTGGTCGGCCTCACCGGCAGTGAGAAAAAGTACCCCGGCCAGTTGTCCGGCGGCCAGCAGCAACGCGTGGCGTTGGCCCGCGCCTTGGCCCCCGCGCCGTCGCTGCTGTTGCTCGACGAGCCGATGTCGGCCCTCGACGCCCGGGTCCGCGAGCATCTGTGCACCGAGCTGCGCCAGCTGCAACGCAACCTCGGCATCACCACCCTGATGGTTACCCACAATCAGGACGAAGCCATGCTGATGGCCGATCGCATCGCTGTGATGAACAACGGCAAGGTCGAGCAGTACGCCACCCCGCAGGAAATCTACAATCGCCCGGCCACACCGTTCGTGGCCGAGTTCGTCGGCCAGGGTAACTGGCTGCCGTTCCAGCGCAGCAGCGACAGCCACGCCAAGGTCGGCGGGATGAACTTGCGCCTGGCCGATGGCAGCGTCCACAGTCCGTCGGGCCGTTTGTTCTGCCGTCCGGAAGCGATCAACGTCAATCCGCTGGTGCACGAAGAAAACCTGTTCCCGGCCAAGGTCCGCGAGATCACTTTCCTCGGCAACCGCTGTCGCATGAGCTTCGAACTCGATCAATTGCCCGGTCATGCCTTGCTCGCCGAACTGGCGCCGGAAGCCATGCCGCGCCTTGGCGCCCAGCAGATCATGGTCGCCTTGCCGCCACGCAGCCTGCAGGTGTTTGCCTGATGAACAGCAACCTCGCACTGCCGCTACCGCAAAAGCAGGCGCGGCAGGTGTCCGGGGCCGAGGTCGGCGACCGGATCTTCGTCCTCGGCGGCAAACTCCTGCTGCTGGTGCTGCTCGGTGTGGCGGTGCTGTTGCCATTGCTGGCGATCTTCTGGCGAGGTTTCAGCAGCGAAGCCGGGCAGGGCGGTGGATGGCTCGCCGCGAAGGAATTGGTGAGCAGCGACAACTTCCACTGGTTGCTCGGCAACAGCCTGAAAGTTTCCCTCAGCGTCGCGGCGATCGTCGTACCGCTGGCCTACCTGTTTGCCTACGCCTTGCAGCGCACGCTGATTCCGGCAAAAGGTATCTGGCGCGGTATTTCGCTGCTGCCGCTGATGGCGCCGTCGATGTTGCCGGGGATTGCGCTGGTGTACCTGTTCGGCAATCAGGGGATGTTGCGCGGGCTGCTGTCGGACAACATCTACGGTTTCTGGGGGATTGTTCTGGGTGAGGTGATCTACACCTTCCCACACGCCTTGATGATTTTGCTGTCAGCCCTGTCGCTGGCAGATGCGCGACTGTTCGACGCTGCGTCGAGCATGGGCGCCAGCCCTGCGAAAGCCTTCCGCAGCATCACCTGGCCGGCTACCCGTCAGGCCGTGTTCGCCGCGTTCTGTCTGGTGTTCACCCTGACCATCACCGATTTCGGTGTGCCGGTGGTGGTCGGTGGCGACTATCAGGTGCTGGCGCTGGAAGCCTACAAAGCGGTGGTCGGCCAACAGCAATTCGGTCGCGGCGCGTTGATCGGCATGGTTCTGTTGCTGCCGGCGCTGTTCAGCTTCGGCGTCGATGCCTGGCTGCGTCGGCGTCACGGCGATTCCATGGGCGGCCGCGCCCAGGTGTTCAAACCGGCTCCATCGAAGAAGCGCGACGCCTTTTATCTCAGCGTTGTCCTGCTGATCAGCGCCGCGTTGCTGCTGGTGTTCGGCATGGCGGTGTTCTCATCGCTGGTGAAGTTCTGGCCGTACAACCTGTCGCTGTCGCTCAACCACTACCAGTTCAACGAGACCGCCGGCGGTGGCTGGCTGGCCTACGGCAACAGTTTGAAGATGGCGCTGGGCACGGCGTTGATCGGCAGCGTGCTGATCTTCACCGGCGCCTACCTGATGGAAAAGACCCGCAGCCAGCGCGGGCTGAATCTGACGCTGCGCATGCTCAGTTTCGTACCGATGGCGGTGCCGGGGCTGGTGCTCGGTCTGGGTTACGTCTTCTTCTTCAACCTGACCGGCAACCCGCTGCACGTGCTGTACGGGACCATGACCCTGCTGATCGTCTGCACCATTGCTCACTATTTGACCACTGCGCAGATGACCGCCACCACCGCACTGCGCCAGCTCGACGCCGAGTTCGAAGCTGCCGCGCTGTCGCTCAAGGCGCCGCTGTACCGGCATTACCTGCGGGTCACCGTGCCGATCTGCCTGCCGGCGCTGCTGGACATCGTGCGCTACCTGTTCGTCTCGGCCATGACCACCGTGTCCGCCGCGATCTTCCTTTACAGCCCCGACACCATCCTCGCGGCGGTGGCGGTGCTGAACATGGATGACGCCGGCAACGTCGGCGGCGCAGCGGCGATGTCGACCCTGATTCTGTTCACCTCGGCGGGCGTGTCCTTGCTGCTGGCGTGGGCTTCGCGCGGCTTGCTGCGCCGTTCCCAGGCCTGGCGGCAAACGGCGCCCGGCCACTGATCCACGACTTGTCCCTATAGCCTCAACTCACCTACAGGAAAACGATCATGTTCAAGCCTATGGCCCTGGCCGCTGCTGTGCTCGCTACTTTCAGCCTGAATGCCTTCGCGGCAAAAACCGAGTTGACGGTGTACACCGCCCTCGAAGCCGAACAGTTGAAGTCCTACAAAGAGGCCTTCGAAAAGGCCAACCCGGACGTCGAGATCAAGTGGGTGCGCGACTCCACCGGGATCATCACCGCCAAACTGCTGGCCGAAAAGGATCGCCCGCAGGCTGACGCTGTCTGGGGCCTAGCGGCGTCGAGCCTGGCGATCCTTGATCAGCAAGGCATGCTGCAAAGCTATGCGCCGAAGGATCTGGGCAAGATCGGCGCGAACTACCGCGACGCTGCCAACCCGCCAGCCTGGGTCGGCATGGACGTTTGGGCCGCGACGATTTGCTTCAACACCGTCGAGGCCGAGAAGCAGGGCCTGACCAAACCGGTGAGCTGGCAGGACCTGACCAAGCCTGAGTACAAAGGCAAGATCGTGATGCCGAACCCGGCCTCGTCCGGCACCGGTTTCCTCGACGTCAGCGCCTGGCTGCAAACCTTCGGCGAGAAACAGGGCTGGGCCTACATGGACGGTCTGCACCAGAACATCGGCCAGTACGTTCACTCCGGTTCCAAGCCTTGCAAACTGGCGGCGGCGGGCGAATTCCCGATCGGGATTTCCTTCGAATACCCGGCCGTTCAGCTGAAGCGTCAGGGCGCGCCGCTGGACATCATCCTGCCGAAGGAAGGCCTGGGCTGGGAGATCGAAGCGACTGCCGTGATCAAAGGCACGCCGCATGAAGAAGCCGCGAAGAAACTGGCCGATTTCTCCGCCAGCGCTCCGGCGATGGACCTGTACAAGGAAAACTTCGCCGTCCTCGCTCAGCCGGGCATCGCCAAGCCGCAGACCGAACTGCCGGCCGACTACGAGCAGCGCCTGATCAAGAACGACTTTGCGTGGGCCTCGAAGAACCGCGACGAGATCCTGACCGAATGGCGCAAGCGCTATGACGGCAAGTCCGAGAAAGTCGCTGCCAAGTAAGTTCTTCATCGACTGACAGTGCCTCTTCGCGAGCAAGCCCGCTCCCACACTGGATCGCATTCACAACGCAATTCCCTGTGGGAGCGAGCTTGCTCGCGAAAGCGGTCTCTCATTCAGAGCACCTCTAGATGACACAACACAAAGACTTGTTGATCGTCGGCGCCGGCATCCTCGGCTTGTCCCACGCCTATGCCGCCGCCCGGCGCGGTCTCAAGGTCACGGTTTTCGAGCGCACTGCCACGCCTGTTGGCGCATCGGTACGCAACTTCGGCCAGGCGCTGGTCACCGGCCAGCCACCGGGCCCGATGCTCGAACTGGCCAAGGCCAGCCGCGAAATCTGGGGCCAGTGGGCGCAGCTCGCCGGCCTGCAACTCAAACGCAACGGCTCGTACCTGTTCGCCCGCACCGAAGTTGAAGAGCACTTGCTCGAAGCCTTCTGCACCGGGCGCGCCGTCGAGCATGGCTACCGCGTCGAGCTGCTGCGCGGTGCCGCGTTGCGCGATTTGTACGGCGGCCAGTTCAGCCATCACCGCGCCGCGCTGCACGGCATGGACGATCAACAGCTATATTCCCGGGAGGCGATTCCGGCGCTGATCGAATACCTGCGCCGCGAACTCGACGTCGAGTTTCACTTCTCGACGCTGGTGCGCGATGTCGAGCCGGGGAGGCTGCAAAGCACTGCCGGCACTTTTACCGCCGAACAGATCATCGTCTGTTCCGGCCACGATTATCAGACCCTGGTGGCCGAGCCGATTGCCGCCCTCGACCCGCAGATCTGCCGTCTGCAAATGCTCCGCGCCCGGCCACAGATCGACCTGAACTTGCAACACGCCTTGCTCACCGGCCTCAGCTGCGTGCATTACGGCGCCTTTGCCGATCTGCCGGAAGCGTCGGCGGTACAGGCGCAAATCCTGCGCGAACAACCGCACTTGCAGGAAAACGGCATCCACCTGCTGATCAGCCCGACGCCGTATGGCGAACTGATCATCGGCGACTCGCACCATTACGGCAGCGATCCATCGCCGTTCAACGCCGAGCAGGTCGACAACTGGATGCTCGAACTGGCCGAACAGACCCTTGGCTGCAAGGTGCAAGTGGTCGAACGCTGGCAGGGTGTCTATGGTTCTCGGGGGCCGGGGCCGTTTTCGTTCCTGCGTCCGGCGCCGGGGCTGAGTGTGGCGCTGATGCACAGCGGCGTCGGTATGAGCGTCGGCCCGGCCATGGCCGAGCGCAATGTTGCACAGCTTTTTGGAGAGCACTGATGTTGAGTCACGAGCAAGTCATCGACCGGGTGTTCGGCCTTTATGAGCGCTTTGGCGCCAGTGACTACATCGGCGAACCGGTGTCGCAGATCGAGCACATGTCCCAGGCGGCGCAACTGGCCATCGCCGAAGGCTTCGACGACGAAGTGGTGCTCGCCGCGTTCTTTCATGACATCGGCCATTTGTGTGCCGAAGGCGCGGAAAACATGGGCGGTTACGGCGTGGTCAGCCACGAACGCCTCGGCGCGGACTATTTGCGTGAGGCCGGCTTCAGTGAACGTCTGGCGCGGCTGGTGGAATATCACGTTCAGGCAAAGCGTTATCTGACGCTCAGGGAATCGGGTTACTACGACCGCTTGAGCGAAGCCAGCCGCCGCACTCTGGAATATCAGGGCGGGGTGATGACCGAGGCCGAAGCCGATGCGTTCGAGCGCGACCCGTTGTGCGCCGTCAGTCTGCGGATGCGTCAGTGGGATGAGCTGGCGAAGGAAATGGCGGTGCCGGTGATGGATCTTGCGGTGCTGAAGCACAAGGCTTTTACCGTGCTGTCCCGCGAGGCGCGCTGAACCTTCTTACGCCAATCCGGGAAACGGTGCATGGCGTGTGTTGCCCCTTCGGGCCAGACTGGTTTTTTGCCGAAGGAGCGCACGGATGCGTTTTTTGAAAGTGATTGCCCGGGATCGATCGGGCAGCGGCGCAGGGGACAGCGTCCAGTTGCGCTTTCATGACCGCGAACAGGATTGGCGTGAAGCTACGGCTCGTGAAGTCGCGCAACTGCGCAGCTTCACCCGAACCTATCTGAAATGTGCCTGGTTCAACGCGGACGACGAGGACACGCGACATCTGCGGATCTTCGCTCTGAACCCCGGCAGCGATGGAACGCCAGAATCAGTAAGGCTGCACTTTCACCAAGGCGAATCCGTCGCTTACAAGGCCGCCGTCCACGACCTGGATAACGATGGCCGCTTCGAGGTTGTCCTGTGTTCGGACGTCGACAACGACGGGCGCGCCAATCGCACGGATCGCAGCCGTATCACGGCGTTGGTCAAACAGTTCGTCAAGCTTGGTTGGTTTCGAGATCGATGTGAATAAGCATTCGCGGAGCTTTGGCGTTAAAAGATTTCGAGGATTGCTGAATAGTCGTACAGGTGGCGGAGATGTTTCGGGCAGAACGGATGAGGTGATTGTTCTAGTTTGAGGCGCTCCTCCATTTAGAGTTATAAACATGCGTTACTTGATAGCTATCGCCCAGGACCGTTTCGAAAACGGTCGGACGGATTCGGTGTTGCTCGAGTTTCACGAGGTGTGTGATCAGCCGCCTGGAACGGTGGTGGTCAGCGAAGCTGTCGCAATTGATTTCGACGCTGACGGCAAGGTGGACTTCCAGAAAGGTGATGTGAACCACAACGGAAAGGAAAACTCCATTGATCACCGTTTGCTGGCGATCTTCGCCAATTCCTATATGAAGATGAACTGGACCAATACGGGGGTGAGGCGCAATCGATACATGAAAATTTTCTCCGAGGATTTTCATGGCGACGGTTCACCGAATGTCGTGAAATTGCAGCTCTACACATGCCGGCCCGATGGTACAGAGGAGAAGCTTGTCTCTTGGCACGGAATGTTTGATAGCAACAACGATGGCACGCTGGACTGCATTGTCAACGCGGACGCCAATCACGACGGATTGATTGAGCATATCGACAGTGTGATAGTTCAGTCCCTGGCCAATGTCTTTCAGATGTTCAAATGGAAAGGATGAGTGCTACATCTTCACCACACATTCTGCCAATGCTTCGATCTGTTCCTGACGCTGGGCCTGGTTCCGTTTCGGATGCGTGTTGAGCGACGACCATTGCGGATGTGCCCGGGCGATGTTCAGCGCCTCCGGCAGTTTGCCTTCGCGCCAGGTCTTGTCCTGCGGGGAGGCCACCTGAATGCTGTCCAGCGCCGCATGGCCACGGGCATTCAGCGCTTGCAGCAGTTGTCGCTGACGCAGTGCCAGCAGGCGCAACACGTTGTCGTCGACCGTCAGCTCTCGCTGCCCTTTGATCTTGCCGAGCAGGCGATTGCCATAGCTGCGGGCGGTTTGCAGGGCGCCGCCGGCAATCGCGCCGGCCAGGGCGGCGGCACCGAGGGTGATGCCGCCCACCAGCAAATCCACCCCCGCACCGGCGGCTGCACCGGCCGCAATCCCGCCGCCGACCCGCACGCCCAATTGCTTGAGGGTTTCCGGGTTGAACAGGTCATCGCCCCAGCGGCCGTCGAGCAGCGGCAGATCACTGGCTGCTGCGTCTTGCGGACGGAAGGCGTAGAGCTTGAGCAGCGCTTCGACGCAACGTTGTTCGCGCTGGCGCACAGCTTTGCGCAGTTCGCTGATGGCCTGTTGTTCCTGCTCGGCGTTGCTCGCCACACTGCGTCGGCACGCGGCGCAGTCGATCAACAGTTCGGCGATCAGACGCGCGGAGCTTTGCTCGCGGACGAGGCGTTGGGCCTGTTGATCGGCGATCAGGCGTTCTAGTTGTGGGCGGGCGTTTTCCAGCAACAGTGCGAGGCTTTCATACAGCCGCCGCTCGCCATCTTCGGGCGGGGCGACGCTGTCGAACCGCACCAGCGCATGCAGGCCCAGACGCGCCAGTGCTTCACGCCAGTCCGGCTCGCGGTGGTTGGCACTGCTGACGAAATTCAGCACCGGCAGCAACGGTTTTCCGCAACTGGCCAGCACCTCCAGCTCATCGCGGTACTTGGCCAGCACCGGTTCGCGGGCATCGATCACATACAGGCCGGCATCGGAGTCGAGCAGTTGCCGCAATACCTTGGCTTCCTGTTCGAAACGCTGGCGTGCTTCGCTGCCGTCGAGAAACCGCGCCAGCCGCGCCGGGCCGTCGAGGCGTTCGCCGGGGCGTTCCAGACGCTCGAGAAAATCCAGCAGGGCGATGGCGTCTTCCAGGCCTGGCGTGTCGTAGAGGTCGAGCAACGGTTCGCCATCCACCGACAATCGCGCGCCTTCGACATGCCGCGTGGTGCTTGGGCGATGGGAGACCTCGCCGAAGCCGACGTCGCGGGTCAGGGTGCGCAGCAGCGAGGTCTTGCCGACGTTGGTGTGGCCGACCACCGCCAGTTTCAGCGGCGCTTTCCAGGCATCAGTCATGTCCGTGCTCCAGCCAGTTCAACGGGGCGCAATCGGCGAACGGCAGCTCCAGTTGTTGCAACGCCACGTGCCAGTCGCCGAGACGTTCGGCGTCCAGCGCTTGCCCCGATGGCGCCTGCAACAGCCAGACGCGGGTCGCGGCGGCGTTGCGCGCCAGTTCTGCAATCAGCGCCAGGCTGCCGCGATCCGGTGAGCGCCGTGGGTCGCAGGCAATCGCGAGGCGTGCCGGCGGAAAACGGCTGAGCTGTTCGAGCAGTTTGTTGCGCGATTCACGGCTGTCGAGGATGCCCGCGTTGCTGACGTTTTTCGGCAGCGTCGGCGGCCATGAGTGTTGATCGTCGAGTTCGATCGCCACCAGCAACGCGCCATCGCTGGCGTGTTCGCCGACGGTGCTTTCGACGCGGTGCAGTTGCGCAGGCTCGGGGTCGGTGATGCCGAGGCGTTCGCTGGTCGGCATCAGGCGTTCGCGCAGTTGGGCGTAACCGGGCAGGTTCAGGTCCAGACGCAACGCCGCTTTGCCGCTGTTCCAGCGCCAGAAGCAGAACAGCGCCAGCAGCAGACGCGGCAGCACGCCGTACACCACCAGCACGCCGACCAGCCAGGTTGCCCACGCCTGACGGGCGCTTTCGATGTTCAGCGCGGTGTCGCCGCTGGCGCGGATCATGTCCACGGTCGGTACGTTGAAACCCAGCAGCGCGGGCAATGCGCCGAGGGCCTGGGTCATGTTGATGAAGGTGTCGGCGCTGAGAATCGTGGTTTCCCAGACGAAGCCGTAGCGCCGGGTCGCCATCAGCGTCAGCAGCAATACCAGCGCGCTGAACATCGCCAGCAACCACAGGCCATTGACCAGCGTACCGAGCGCCCAGCGATTGAGCTTCTGGCGTTGCAGCATCAACAGCAGGGCCGGCGCCAGTTGCGCCGCCTTGGCGTCACGGGCGAGTTTTTCACTGAGCCACAGCCACAAGCGGCCAAGGGTGGCGCCGTGTTCACCAGCGAAGATCAGCCCCAGCACCCAGCTCAACAGCAGAATCAGATTCAGCCCGAGCAGGCTGCCCAGGGCCCAGAACACATTGACCGGCGTCTGGCCCAGTGCGGCGAAAGCCAGGCCGGCGCCGCTCAATACCGCGAGAATCGCCAGCAGCACCAGCGCCAGACGCGCGCCTTGCAGCCAGTGCTTGAGCGCCGAGGTCAGGCCGTCGCGCTCGGCCAGCCACAGGGCACGGCGTTGAATGCGCCCCGGCAGGTCGCCACCGGCCGCGCGGGCCAGGCGATTGGCTTCCAGATCGTCCAGCGGGCCTGCGTGTTCTTCGCGCAGGCGCACGGTTTCGGTGAGCCAGAGGTTTTGCAGTGAAGTCAGTTCAGTCACGCGGCATCCCGTTGCTTGATTGAGCCGTGAGCATAACCGCTGTGGCGCTTATCGGGGTAAGGGCGGCTCTGGTATCCTCGCCCGCATGACTAAATCACTCCCCCTCAGCCTGATCGCAGCCCTCGGTGAAAACCGCGTGATCGGCGTCGACAACAGCATGCCCTGGCACCTGCCGGGGGACTTCAAATACTTCAAGGCCACGACGCTCGGCAAGCCGATCATCATGGGCCGCAAGACCTGGGATTCGCTGGGTCGCCCGTTGCCAGGTCGCTTGAACATCGTGGTCAGCCGTCAGCAGGATCTTGTGCTGGAAGGCGCGGAAGTCTATCCGTCGCTGGAAGCCGCCGTGGTTCGCGCCGAAGAATGGGCGAAAGAGCAGGGCGTCGACGAGTTGATGCTGATTGGCGGGGCGCAGTTGTATGCGCAGGGACTGGCACAGGCGGATCGTCTGTATCTGACTCGCGTGGCGTTGAGCCCGGAAGGGGATGCGTGGTTTCCGGAGTTCGATCTGAACCAGTGGAAACTGGTGTCGAACGTGCCGAATCCGGCTGAAGGCGACAAACCGGCTTACAACTTCGAAGTCTGGGAAAAAGCCTGAATCTGTGGCGAGGGAGCACGCTCCCTCGCCACAACTTCAATCAAGCCTGAGCAAGCTCCGCATGCTCATCGGCATCCAGCAGGGCCTTGTCGGTCTGCTGCATCACTTGGCTGGTAATCGCGCCAGCGGTGATCGAACCACTCACGTTCAGCGCCGTACGACCCATGTCGATCAGCGGCTCGACCGAAATCAGCAACGCCACCAGCGAAACCGGCAAGCCCATGGCCGGCAGCACGATCAGCGCGGCGAAGGTCGCACCGCCACCCACGCCCGCCACACCGGCCGAACTCAAGGTTACGATCGCCACCAGCGTCGCGATCCACAGCGGATCCAGCGGGTTGATGCCCACGGTTGGCGCAACCATCACCGCCAACATTGCCGGGTACAGACCGGCGCAACCGTTCTGGCCGATGGTCGCACCGAACGAGGCGGCGAAGCTTGCAACCGATTGCGGAATGCCCAGACGACGGGTCTGCGCTTCGATGCTCAGCGGAATGCTCGCTGCGCTGGAGCGGCTGGTGAATGCGAAGGTCAGCACCGGCCAGATCTTGCGGAAGAAGCGAAGCGGGTTGATCCCGGCCGCCGACACCAGCAGACCGTGCACCACGAACATCAGGCCCAGACCGAGGTAAGAGACCACTACGAAACTGCCGAGCTTGATGATGTCCTGCAGGTTGGAGCCGGCGACCACTTTGGTCATCAGTGCCAGCACGCCGTACGGGGTCAGCTTCATCACCAGGCGCACCAGACGCATCACCCAGGCTTGCAGGGTGTCGATGGCGTTGATCACTTTCTGACCTTTCTCGACGTCATCCTTGAGCAGTTGCAGCGCGGCAACCCCCAGGAACGCGGCGAAGATCACCACGCTGATGATCGAAGTCGGCTTGGCCCGCGCCAGGTCGGCGAACGGGTTCTGCGGGATGAACGACAGCAGCAGTTGCGGCACATTCAGGTCGGCGACCTTGCCGGCGTAGTCGGTCTGAATGGTTTGCAGACGGGCCATTTCCTGAGTGCCGGCGACCAGGCCTTCGGCGGTCAGGCCGAACAGATTGGTCAGGCCGATGCCGATCAGCGCGGCAATCGCGGTGGTGAACAGCAGCGTGCCGATGGTGAGGAAGCTGATCTTGCCCAGCGACGAAGCGTTGTGCAGACGGGCCACGGCGCTGAGGATCGAGGCGAACACCAGCGGGATCACGATCATTTGCAGCAGTTGCACGTAACCGTTGCCGACCAGATCGAACCAGCCGATCGAGGCTTTCAGCACCGGGTTGCCGGCACCGTAGATCGTGTGCAGCGCGACGCCGAATGCCACGCCCAGTACCAGCGCGAGCAGGACTTTTTTCGCCAGACTCCAGGTGGTGTGACGGGTTTGCGCCAGACCGAAAAGCAGGGCGAGGAACACCAGCAAGTTGAGAATCAGGGGCAGATTCATGAGGACTCCAGAAAAGACTGTGCCAACAACCTTCCGGGGCTGTTGCGAACCGGCAAGCCTAACAGTTTGATTTCCAATGATTTAATACCGAAATCAAAGGTTGTCCGTCGTTTCTGGAATAAGCGGGTGTCGCTCTGGGAGATGCAACTGGCGCGAAACGGACGTGCACGGTCGCTGACAGACGGGGACTGTCACATTTATTTGTTAGCGTCGATTTCTTTGACCCAGGGAGAAGCGCCAATGAAGTTTGCACCGAAATTTCTGGCTGTCGCACTGACTGTGGGGATGGGCCTGGCCACTCAGGCATTCGCCACCGACCTGAAACACTGGCCGGCGGATCAGGCCAAGGCACTGGACGCGATGATCGCCGCCAACGCCAACAAGGGTAACTACGCGGTGTTCGACATGGACAACACCAGTTACCGCTACGACCTCGAAGAGTCGTTGCTGCCGTTCATGGAAAACAAGGGCCTGATCACCCGCGACAAGCTCGACCCCTCCCTGAAACTGATGCCGTTCAAGGACACCGCCGACCACAAGGAAAGCCTGTTCAGCTACTACTACCGCCTCTGCGAAGTCGACGACATGGTCTGCTATCCATGGGTCGCGCAGGTGTTTTCCGGCTTCACCCTCAAGGAACTCAAGGGCTACGTCGATGAGCTGATGGCCTCGGGCAAACCGGTGCCGGCGACCTATTACGAAGGTGACGTGGTCAAGACGCTGGACGTGAATCCGCCGAAGATCTTCACCGGCCAGAAAGAGCTGTACAACAAACTGATGGAGAACGGCATCGAGGTCTACGTGATGACCGCCGCCTCCGAAGAACTGGTGCGCATGGTCGCGGCCGATCCGAAGTACGGCTACAACGTCAAACCGCAGAACGTGATCGGCGTGACCACGTTGCTGAAGAACCGCGAGACCGGCGAACTGACCACCGCGCGCAAGCAAATCACCGCCGGCAAATATGACGAGAAGGCCAACCTCGGCCTCGAACTGACCCCGTACCTGTGGACCCCGGCGACCTGGATGGCCGGCAAACACGCGGCGATCCTGACCTACATCGACGAGTGGAAAAAACCGGTATTGGTGGGTGGCGACACGCCGACCAGCGACGGCTACATGCTGTTCCACGATGTGGACGTGGCCAAGGGTGGCATTCACTTGTGGGTCAACCGCAAGGACAAGTACATGACCCAGCTCAACGGCATGATGGCCAAGCATGCGGCGGCCCAGGCGAAGGAAGGTTTGCCGGTGACGGCGGACAAGAACTGGGTGATCGTGAAGCCGGAAGAAATCCAGTAATCCTGCAGAGATCCAATGTGGGAGCAAGCCCGCTCCCACAGGGGAACACCAGTGTTTGTAGAGTCTGCTCAGGCAAAAAAAATGCCCCGCACTTGGCGGGGCATTTTTGTTTCTGCGATTTGACGCTTACAGCCCGTCGAGCATCGCCTTGTTACGCACCGCACCTTTGTCGGCGCTGGTCGCCAGCAGGGCGTAGGCCTTGAGGGCAGTGGTTACTTTGCGTGGACGCTTCTCGACCGGTTTCCAGCCTTTCTTGTCCTGCTCGACCCGGCGTGCCGCCAGCTCTTCGTCGCTGATCAACAGGTTGATCGAGCGGTTTGGAATGTCGATCAGCACCTTGTCGCCGTCCTGTACCAGACCGATCGCGCCGCCGGCTGCAGCCTCTGGCGAAGCGTGGCCGATGGACAGACCGGAAGTACCGCCGGAGAAACGGCCATCGGTCAGCAAGGCGCAGGCTTTGCCCAGGCCTTTGGATTTCAGGTAGGAAGTCGGGTAGAGCATTTCCTGCATGCCCGGGCCGCCTTTCGGGCCTTCGTAGCGAATGATGACGATGTCGCCTTCCTTCACTTCGTCGGCGAGGATGCCGCGTACGGCGCTGTCCTGGCTTTCGAAGATCTTCGCATTGCCTTCGAAGACGTGGATCGACTCGTCGACGCCGGCGGTTTTCACCACGCAGCCGTCCAGGGCGATGTTGCCGTACAGCACGGCCAGGCCACCTTCTTTCGAATAGGCGTGCTCGAAGCTGCGGATGCAGCCGTTTTCACGGTCGTCGTCCAGGGTTTCCCAACGGGTCGACTGGCTGAACGCGGTTTGCGTCGGAATGCCGGCCGGGCCTGCCTTGAAGAAATGGTGCACGGCTTCATCGTCGGTCTGGGTGATGTCCCACTTGGCGATGGCTTCTTCCATGCTGCGGCTGTGCACGGTCGGCAGGTCGGTGTGCAGCAGGCCGCCGCGGGCCAGCGAACCGAGGATGCTAAAAATGCCGCCGGCCCGATGCACGTCTTCCATGTGGTACTTCTGGATGTTCGGCGCGACCTTGCACAGTTGCGGCACCTTGCGCGACAGACGATCGATGTCACGCAGGTCGAAGTCGATCTCGGCTTCCTGGGCCGCAGCCAGCAAGTGCAGGATGGTGTTGGTCGAACCGCCCATGGCGATGTCGAGCATCATCGCGTTCTCGAACGCCTTGAAGTTGGCGATGTTGCGTGGCAGTACCGACTCGTCGTTCTCGCCGTAGTAGCGTTTGCACAGCTCGACGATGGTGCGGCCGGCCTGCAGGAACAGCTGTTCGCGGTCGCTGTGGGTGGCCAGGGTCGAACCGTTGCCCGGCAGTGCGAGGCCCAGGGCTTCGGTCAGGCAGTTCATCGAGTTGGCGGTGAACATGCCGGAGCACGAACCGCAGGTCGGGCAGGCGCTGCGCTCGTACTCGGCAACCTTCTCGTCAGAAGCGCTGGAGTCGGCGGCGATCACCATGGCGTCGACGAGGTCGAGACCGTGGCTGGCCAGTTTGGTCTTGCCGGCTTCCATCGGGCCGCCGGAGACGAAGATCACCGGGATGTTCAGGCGCAGGGCGGCCATCAGCATGCCCGGGGTGATCTTGTCGCAGTTCGAGATGCAGACGATGGCGTCGGCGCAGTGGGCGTTGACCATGTACTCGACGGAGTCGGCGATGATCTCGCGGCTCGGCAGCGAATAGAGCATGCCGTCGTGGCCCATGGCGATGCCGTCATCCACGGCGATGGTGTTGAATTCTTTTGCAACGCCGCCAGCGCGTTCGATCTCACGGGCAACCAGCTGGCCCAGGTCCTTCAGATGAACGTGGCCCGGTACGAACTGGGTGAAGGAGTTGGCAATGGCGATGATCGGCTTCTTGAAGTCGTCATCCTTCATCCCGGTGGCGCGCCACAGTGCGCGGGCGCCGGCCATGTTGCGGCCGTGGGTGGATGTTTTCGAGCGGTAATCTGGCATGGAGCACTCCGGGCGGCTAATCAGGTATCAAAAGGGAGTGAGCTTCTATTGACGTCTGGAACACTCAGAAATGGCCGTGTGTCCTGATGTTGCCGATGACGTTGCGGGATCGCCGCTGGTCTCAGCCTGAGCTCATAAACCCGCCGGGGATGAATGGCGATGAATCTCGCGATTCTACACCGCTGGCGTCAGGAGGGAATGGCGCAAAGCGTTGTTCCAGTGCTGACGAAGCGTGCGGGATGACGACCGGCAGGATTAATCGCTGTCCGGTTGCCCCACCAGATCGTTACGACGACTGATTCGCGCGTTCAACGCCAGTGCCACCCCGCTGAGTATCACGAAGCTGTAGCCCAGCGTGGATTGCAGGTTGGTCGGGCTCAGGCTGATCAAGGCACTGATCAAGCCGCCGCAGATGAAAACGATCGTGCTGCCGGCCGAGGCCGAGGTGCCGGCGTTTTCCGGAAACAGGCTCATGGCCCGCGAGGTGGCGGCCGGCCGGGCAATGGTGGTGCCCGCAGTGCAGATCAACATCGGGATCAGCACGGTCGCCGGAGCCAGTGCAAAGTTAGACGACAGGTACAGCATGCTCAGGCCCGCGAACAGGATCAGGCTCAGGCCGACGACCATCTGCTGGCCGCTGTTGATGCGCCTGCTCAGCACGCTGGCGAGGATGCCTCCGGTGACGTAAGCCGCACCGTAGATCAGCAGGATCAACGAAAACTCGTACGCGGACAGTTGCAGTCGATCCATGAAGATCAGCGGCGAGATCACGATGAATGAAAAGTGGCAGGCGAATGCAAACGCCGAAATCAGCCAGTAGCCGACGAAGTCGAAATCTCCCAGAACCCGTCGATAGGCCGTGAGGAAGTTCGTACGTGTGCCACTGGCGGTCGGTCGGGTGTTCTCCAGAAACAGCCAGGCCTTGAGCAGCACTGCGGCTGATAATGCGATGAACACCCAGAAGCTGCCACGCCAGCCCAGTGTCGCCTGAAGAAAGGTGCCTGCCAGCGGCGATACCGAGATGAAAATCCCGCCGGCGGTGACCATCAGGATTCGCAGGCGATCGCGTTCCTCGCCTTCGAACAGGTCCTGGACCAGCGCCTGGGACAGCACGAAGCAACCGCAACCCAGCGCCTGCACCACCCGGAACATCAGAAACAGCGAATAGTCCGAGGTCATCACGCAACCGAGAGCGCCGAGTATGGAAATGCTCATGCCGGCGAGCAGCAGGCCTTTGCGCCCGATCACATCCGACAGCGGTCCGATCAGCAACTGGGCGAAGGCGATCCCGACGGCGAACAGGCTGATCGACAGGGCGATGTCCGCCGGGGTGCGGAGAAAGTGTTCGGCCAGTGCAGGGAACGAAGGCAGCAGGACATCCAGCGGAAAGACGCCGAGCAACACCATTGCCAGCAACAGACTGACAGCCCCGCGCCGCTGGCGTCGGGTCACCACAGATTGTCCGTCATCCATCAATCAGCCCCGCTCTGGCAAAAAGTGTCTGGTTTTGAGGTTCGGCGAAAAATCCGGCTTTCTTCAATGCGCTCAGCGTGGCGAGGCTGCCGGAGCGTGCTCGCTGTCGACTGGCCTGAGTCGTTGTCATCGTGCCGAGAATGTCGATCACCGTGGTGTTTGCAATGCCCGCGCCACAGAGGCTTTCCTGCAGCCAGTGCTCATCCACTTCGAAGAATATGTCCAGAATGTCGAGCAAGGTCGTCGCGGTGAACGTTCGCTGTTGCGGGTTCAGGTGCAACCAGAGGTAGTGGAACACTTCGGTGAAATAGCGGCTGTGGCGCGCTTCGTCGGTGAGGTGATCGCGCAACATGTCGTTGACGCCGGACACCAGACTGTCGCGGCAGACATCCAGCAGTTCACGGGCAATGATGGTTTCCGAAACGAAGCCCAGAAGAAAGCACGCCAGTGGCCGTTGCTCCTGCCCGGTGCGTGCTATCAGCAATTTCATCCGGGTGATCCGTCTGGGCATGACCGGGCGCCCGGAGATGGCGTAGAGGCTGGCGATCTGCTCTGCCACCTGGCTGGAAAACAGGGCGTGATAGCCCTCATCGGTGTAGAGCTGGAGTGCGGCGGTTTTCATCGACGCCGGCACCGCGACCGGCAGTTCGCCGTGGACGATGGTTTCGACGGCGCGATTGACGATCCGGTGCTCGAGCAATGTGGTGTAGTCGAGAAAATGCACCAGATGCCGGGCCGTAAGCCGATGCAGCATCGAACGGCCCGCTGCTTCAATAGCCGGATGGGCCAGGTAGGGCAGGAACGCCGGCGGAAACCAGTGCCGGGTCTCCAGTTGTTCCTGCACGTTGTCCGGCAAGCGGTAATCGTGAGGGCTGGTGCGGACCGAGGCGCGGCTGTTCCAGTCTCTCAGGGTGAATTGAAAGACCGGTTCCGGGGTGAGGGCGTTCATGGTTGTGCCTCACGCAGCAGGTCGCGCATTTCCTGACACATCGCCTGACCGTCGCTTTCCCCGCAACCGACGAAGAACAAGGGTTGCTCCGCACTGTTCTCGAGCTTCAGCAACGTTTCGACCTGATCGTCGGAAAACGCGCCCGTGAGCCAGGTGTTCATGCCCAGCGCTGTAGCCACCAGTTGAAACGTCTGCGAAAGGTGCCCGGCTTCGACGAACGCCATTCGATAGGCGCGCGAGTGCGGATATTTCCACCAGAGCCGGTCGAAACGGGCGGTGATGAACAGCCCCAATGGCAGGTTATTGATGAAATGCTGGCCCCCCAGCAGATTGCCGGGCGCGGTATCGGGCAAAGGGTTGATGAAGCTCAGGGCATGTTCGGTGGGGTGGTAGGCATACACGCCCGGTGCCAATCCTTCGACGTTCTGTACAAACATGAACCCGGTGCAGGCGTTCAGGCCGCCTCCGGAAGGGCTGCTGCGTCGCGCACCAAGTCCTTCGGCGATGCTGTCGTCGCAGTCGGCGTCGCGTTCTCGCAGGTAACCGAGTGACAGGCAAAGCAAGGTGCCGACATCGTCCAGCGACACGGCGGCGCCAGTGAAGGATCGGCAGGTCTTTCGCCGGGTCAGTGAACTCGACAGGCTGTCGTCATTCAGTGCCAGCGGTTCGGGCAGGGCGATGAGTGCGTTCGGACCGATATCCACAGGCATGTCGGCCGGCGGTGGAGTGGCGAGTACTGTTTTGCAGTGTTCGAGGTACTGCCTGGACCATTCCTGAATGTTTCGGGGAGTGTGTTCGCAAGGAATATCCCGCGTCCCGATATGGTAGATCCTGGACAATTCATCCCAGCCCCAGGCAGGTGCTGAGATTTTTGAAGAAGTCAGTATTCCGGCATTTAATAGCTGTGTGTCTATTATGTTGCTGCTGTCATATGAATCAGGGTTGTGGACAAGTTGTGCCAGTCGGGAAGAATACTCAAGATCAAGTTCATGTTGAGTATGGTCTTTGTAGTTCCAGACTATCTGGCCGGGCGTTCGTGGCAGTATGAATAAATAAGGATTTATATGCATGATGGGGCACGCTGCTCTGGATAGGTGCTTTGTCAGAGGCGCTGGGTAGCCGGCTATACCCAGCGCCTACCTTACTTAACGGGCTTTAGGTGCGACCAGAAAAGCCAGGTTTGCGAGGGTGCGGGATTCCAGAGTAATTGCTTTCATGATTGAACTCCTTGTTCATTGTTGCTTCGTGGTTAGTTGGTGCCACCTTCGTGGTGACGACTTAATAATAGTTTGTAATGGATTAATCGCAAGCAAATATTAAGTAGGAATAATCCAGTAATTTTGTCGGAGTGATCTTTGGCTGGAAGTAAGTGTGTAAGTTGAATGTCACTAAATAGAATAGTTAAGGAAATGTCCTGCACGACGGCAGGACGATAAATGTAGGAAAGCAAAGTGCAAGACAAAAAGAAGGGGAGCCCATGGGCTCCCCTTTCGATAGCGTCAATGCCGTGCGTCTGTCAGCTGTTCGGCAGCAGACGGCAGGTGATGCTCTTGATGTAGCGGGTTTCTGCAATGGCCGGGTGCACCGGGTGATCCGGGCCCTGACCGCCGCGCTCCAGCAACTGGATGTTGCGGTCCAGGTGGCGAGCGCTGGTCAGCAGAATGTTCTGCAGATCGTCTTCCGGCAGGTGCATCGAGCACGAAGCGCTGAACAGGATGCCGTCCTTGGTGAGCAGGCGCATGGCTTGCTCGTTCAGGCGACGGTAGGCGCCTTCACCGTTTTTCAGGTCTTTCTTGCGCTTGATGAACGCAGGCGGGTCGGCAACGATCACGTCGAAGCGTTCTTCGCTGGCCTTGAGTTCCTTCAGGGCTTCGAAGACGTCGCCTTCGATGCAAGTCATCTTGTCGGCGAAACCGTTCAGGGCGGCGTTGCGTTCAACGCCGTCGAGGGCGAAGCCCGATGCGTCGACGCAGAACACTTCGCTGGCGCCGAATGCGGCGGCTTGCACGCCCCAGCCACCGATGTAGCTGTACAGATCCAGCACGCGTTTGCCCTTGGCGTAAGGGGCCAGGCGCGCGCGGTTCATGCGGTGATCGTAGAACCAGCCGGTTTTCTGACCTTGAACCACAGGCGCTTCGAATTTCACGCCGTTCTCTTCCAGCGCCACCCACTCCGGCACCACGCCGAAGACGGTTTCGGTGTAACGCTCAAGGCCTTCGGCATCGCGCGCGGCGGAGTCATTCTTGAACAGGATGCCGCTCGGCTTGAGCACCTGAGTCAGGGCAGCGATCACGTCATCTTTATGGGCTTCCATGGTCGCCGAGGCGAGCTGGACCACGAGGATGTCGCCGAAACGGTCGACCACCAGACCCGGCAGCAGGTCGGAATCACCATAGACCAGACGATAGAACGGCTTGTCGAACAGGCGCTCGCGCAGCGACAGGGCCACGTTCAGGCGATGCACCAGCAGCGACTTGTCCAGCGGCAGCTTGATGTCGCGCGACAGCAGGCGGGCGCAGATCAGGTTGTTCGGGCTCATGGCGACGATGCCCAGCGGCTTGCCGCCGGCGGCTTCGAGAATCGCCTGGTCGCCGGCCTTGAAGCCGTGCAACGGGGTGGCGGCCACGTCGATTTCGTTGCTGTAGACCCACAGGTGGCCGGCGCGCAGGCGACGGTCGGCGTTGGCTTTGAGGCGCAAGCTAGGCAGGGACATGACGTCGCTCCGGAAAAAAGAGCGGGAGTATACCGTGTTGCGCTGCATGCGGGTTCGACGCTGGACACGCGGTGCGTCAGCCTGGCCTGCAAATGAATGAAGGCAGAATTCGCCAGATGGTCTTGAATGAAAGTTTCCGCCGATCTGCCCCCGATGTGTCGTCCGTCGGTTTTTAGAGGTTAGAATCGCCGCCTGTCCCAGAGTGTGTACTTATGTCCCAAGAGCTGACCACCGAACAGATTCAACAGTCCCTGCAAGGCATCAGCGTGCCTGCGCAGCCGCAGATCATGGTGGATCTGCAAATGGAGCAATACATGCCCGACCCGGATCTGGAGACGATCGCCAAGCTGATCTCCCAGGATCCCGGCCTGTCCGGCTCGCTGCTGAAAATCGTCAACTCGCCGTATTACGGCCTGAGCAACAAGATCACCTCGATCAAGCGGGCGGTGAACCTGCTGGGCAGCCGCTCGATCGTCAATCTGATCAACGCGATGTCGATCAAGGGCGAGATGAACGACGACACCATCGTCACCCTCAACCGTTTCTGGGACACCGCCCAGGATGTGGCCATGACTTGTCTGACCCTGGCCAAGCGCGTCGGCACCGAGGCGAGCGACGAGGCGTATGCGCTGGGTCTGTTCCATGACTGCGGCGTACCGTTGATGCTTCAGCGTTTCCCGGATTACATGACGACGCTCGAAAAGGCCTACGCCAACGCGAGTGCCGAGCGCCGGGTCGTGGACACCGAGAACGATGTCTACAACACCAACCACTCGGTGGTCGGTTACTACACCGCCAAGTCCTGGCGTCTGCCGGAGCATGTCAGCGCGGCCATTGCCAACCACCACAATGCCCTGGCGATCTTCAGCGACGAGACCTCGCGCAACACCCAGATGAAAAACCTGCTGGCGATCCTGAAAATGGCCGAGCACATCTGCGCGTCGTACCGGGTGCTGGGCAACCAGACCGAAGACTTCGAATGGCAGGCCGTCGGGCCGCTGGTGCTTGAGTACATTGGCCTCTCGGATTACGACTTCGAGACGTTGAAGCAGACCATCCGCGAACTTGGCGCGCACTGATTAAAGAAGCTAATGATTCGAGGAACCCATGCCTGAACTGCCGGAAGTCGAAACCACCCGCCGCGGCATCGCCCCGCACCTGGAGGGCCAGCGCGTCAGTCGGGTGATCGTGCGTGACCGGCGGCTGCGCTGGCCGATTCCCGAAGACCTCGATGTGCGCCTGTCCGGGCAGCGCATCGTGCTGGTCGAGCGGCGCGCCAAGTATCTGCTGATCAGCGCCGAGGTCGGCACGCTGATCAGCCACTTGGGCATGTCCGGTAACTTGCGGCTGGTGGAGGTCGGGATGCCGGCGGCCAAGCATGAGCATGTCGATATCGAACTGGAGTCGGGCCTGGCCCTGCGCTACACCGATCCCCGGCGCTTCGGGGCGATGCTCTGGAGCACCGACCCGCTCAATCACGAATTGCTGATTCGCCTGGGTCCGGAGCCGTTGACCGATCTGTTCGATGGCGAGCGGTTGTATCAGCTGTCACGCGGGCGTTCGATGGCGGTCAAGCCGTTCATCATGGACAACGCGGTGGTGGTGGGGGTCGGCAATATTTACGCGACCGAAGCGCTGTTCGCCGCCGGCATCGATCCACGCCGTGAAGCCAAAGGCATTTCCCGGGCGCGGTATTTGAAGCTGGCGATCGAGATCAAACGCATCCTGGCTGCCGCCATCGAGCGCGGCGGCACCACGTTGCGTGATTTCATCGGTGGCGACGGGCAGCCGGGGTATTTCCAGCAGGAACTGTTTGTCTACGGTCGTGGCGGTGAGCACTGCAAGGTCTGCGGCACGGGCCTGCGGGAAATGAAGCTCGGCCAGCGCGCCAGCGTCTGGTGCCCGCGCTGCCAAAGCTGAGCAGGGCGCCCGAAAAAGTCCTACGGTCTATAGTGAGTTGTCTCACTGTTCAGCCCGAAGGATCGTGCCATGAAGTCCTTGAAAACCCTCATCGTCGCATTGCTGCTGTGCTTCAGCCTGACTGTTCAGGCCACGGAAGGCGGCAGCGGTGACCCTCGTTACGCCATCCAGAATCCACCGGCCTACGCCATGCTCGGCGATCTGCTGATTGCCCGACCATTGCTGGTGGTGGCGACGGTGATCGGTGCCGGGGCGTTCGTCGTGTCGTTGCCGTTCACCGCGCTGGGTGGCGGGATTGGCGATGCGGGAGAGGCGCTGGTGGTGGCGCCGGCGAAAGCGGCGTTCGTGCGTTGCCTGGGCTGCACAGGGGAGGGATTCGAGCAGCGCGAATGACGCGATCGCAGCCGGGAGCTGCGATCGGATTCAGTGGCTCAAGCCTTGCCGGTGATCTTGCGGTACTTCTCCATCAACTGTTCTTCAGTCTCCGGATGGGCTTCGTCCAGTGGAATGCAATCCACTGGGCAGACCTGCTGGCACTGCGGTTCGTCGTAATGGCCGACGCACTGGGTGCACAGGTTCGGGTCGATCACGTAGATCTCTTCGCCTTGGGAAATGGCGGCGTTCGGGCACTCGGGTTCGCAGACGTCGCAGTTGATGCAATCGTCGGTGATGATCAGGGACATGCTAACTCCAGCCGGGGCGGGGAGCCCGGGCGCTATGAATCAATGCGCGCAATTGTGCCGCATTGGCGCCCGTAGTGCACGCGGGCGCCGTTTGAACGGTCGTTACTTCTTGAAGCGCAGGGTCAGGGCTTCGGCCACCGCCGGGTGGACGAACTTGCTGATATCGCCGCCCAGGGCCGCGATTTCCCGCACCAGGGTCGAGGAAATGAACGAATAACGCTCGGACGGGGTGAGAAACAGGCTCTCCACATCCGGGGCCAACTGGCGGTTCATGTTGGCCAGCTGGAATTCGTATTCGAAGTCCGACACCGCGCGCAGGCCACGCAGGAACACGTTGGCGTTCTGCTCTTTGGCGAAATGCGCCAGCAGCGTCGAGAAGCCGACCACTTCCACGTTCGGCAGGTGTTTGGTGACCTCGCGGGCCAGCTCGACCCGTTGTTCCAGCGGGAACAGCGGATTCTTCTTGGGGCTGGCGGCGACGGCGATGATCACGTGGTCGAACAGGCGCGAGGCGCGTTCGACCAGATCGCCATGGCCCTTGGTAATAGGGTCGAAGGTACCTGGGTACAACACTCGGTTCATCGCGTCGTCCTGGCGGGAATCCGTTGGGGAGTCGGATGGTATCGCAGCCGTCCCGGTCGGGAAAGTCGCCTGTTGGGTAAGAAAGCACTATAGACGATCAGAATTTTCGTCTTTTTCACGGGTTTCTCAACCGTTCGCCGAGGGATGTCGCCAGTTGCGCCGTCAGACCATACACCGACAACTGCGGGTTGGCGCCGATGCTGGTGGGGAACAGAGAGCCGTCGTGAATCGACAGATTGTGCAGCTGATGATGGCGGCCGAGGCTGTCGGTGACGGCGGTATTCGGATCCTCGCCCATCGCGCAGCCGCCCATGACGTGAGCACTGCCCAGACGTGTGCGATACAGCTCAAGGCTCAGGCTGTCGATCAATTTGCGGGCCTCGGCCAGGCGGTTCACGTAGCGTGCATCCGCGTGCATTGGCATCACTGCTTTGGCGCCGCCAGCGAACTGGATTTCGGCCATGCTGTGGAATGAGCGGCGCAAGCCCTCCCAGGTGTAAGGCGAAACCTGATAGTCGAGCACCGGCGAGCCGTCACCGCGCAACTCGACGCTGCCGCCTTGGCTGTCCGGGTGAAAACCGTCGCGCAGCAGGGCCAGCATCGCGTGGGTATGCGGCAGGTCCGCCATGTGTTGCGCGCTTTCCTGACCGAACCCGCCGAGCAACGTGGCGGCCAGCGCCGGGTGCAGCGGCGGCACTTCGAGTTTGTAGGCCATCGGGCCGGTGGTGCCGTCCTTCCACTGGAAATGATCCGAGTAGATCGACTGCGGCGCACCGTAGAACGGGTTGATGACTTCGTCGAAACGCCCGGCGGACATGTTCACCAGATGCAGGAAGGTGCGCTTGCCCAGCCGTTTGTGCGGATCCGGTGCGTCCGAACGCATCAGCAGCGCCGGGCTGTTGATCCCGCCGCCGGCCAGCACGTAATGCCGCGCCTTGACGGTGATCGTGCGTCCAGTCGGCTCGACGCAGCGTTCGTCCATCGCCACGCATTGCAGGCCGGTGACCTTGTCGCCGCTGATCAACAGTTTTTCGGCGCGGGCCAGATAGAGCAGTTCGCCTCCCTTTTCCAGGGTCGCCGGGATGGTCGTGACCATCATCGATTGCTTGGCGTTGGTCGGGCAGCCCATACCGCAGTAGCCCAGATTCCAGCAGCCGCGCACGTTGCGCGGGATCACGTGCCAGCTGTAGCCGAGCTGTTCGCAGCCTTTGCGGATCACGTCGTTGTTGGCATTGGGCGGCACCATCCACGGGGCGACGCCGAGTCGCTGCTCCATTTTTTCGAACCACGGCGCCATGTCGGCGGGGCTGTGGCCTTTGACGTTGTGCTCTTTGGCCCAATGTTCGAGGGTCGGCTCGGGGGTACGAAAACTCGATGTCCAGTTGATCAGCGTGGTGCCGCCAACCGCGCGGCCCTGAAGGATGGTGATCGCGCCGTCCTTGCTCATGCGGCCGATGCCTTCCTGATAGAGGCTGCTGTAGGCCTGGTCTTCCAGCAGTTTGAAATCGCTGCTGGTCTTGAGTGGGCCTTCTTCGATCAGCAGCACTTTGTAGCCAGCGGCGCTGAGGATTTCCGCGGTGGTGCCGCCGCCGGCGCCGCTGCCGATGATGGCGACGTCGGCTTCCAGGGTCAGGTCATCGGTGAGTTGCGCGCCGTTGTAGGTTTTCCAGCCACGGGCAAGGCCTTCGCGAAACGGGTCGGGTACGGGCATCGATCAGGTTCTCTTATTATTGTTTTGCGTGGGTCGCCAGGCTCAAACGGCGGGCGGGCCGGGGTAACCACAATGGGCCCAGGATTCGGCGCGGGTGTACCAGGCCATCATCACCATTTGCAGCAATGAGCTGTGGCCCATGCGCAGCAGGCTCAGCGAGCTGTTTTCCCAGCGTTCGAGGAAGTGACGGATCGCCTCGGGGCTGGCGTTTTCCCAACTGCCCCAGATTCCGGTCAATGGCCCGCGCGTCACGGCCATGCCCAGCACATCGAACAGTTGCCGGGTGAGCTTGAGCATTTCCGGCGACAGGTGATCGAGGCTGTAATCCAGCGACTTCAGGGTTCCATCGACAGCGGCGGGCATCTTTTCCGCAGCAACGGCGCCATCGAGCATCACTGGAATCAGTGCGCGCAGAAACAGCAGATCGCCGCTGCGCAACGTGGCGAATCCGTTGGCCGACATGCTCGACGAACAGCCGCTGAGACTGGCGCCAAGGCCAGCGGTGGCGAGGAAGGCCGTGGCTCCCAGGCTGAATTTCAGCAGGCCACGGCGCGACAGCGCAGGTGTTTCGGTCAGGCTTGGGTGCATTGTTGTTATTACCCGGCGGTGACGTTAGCGAATGAACAGTTTCTGGATCAGTTTCTGAATGGATTTGCCGTAGGGCGGGTAGATCAGCTTCGCCGCGTTGAAGCGCTGTTTGACCAGCACGCCCTTGGCCTTGCTGAACGTCAGGAAACCTTCGTGGCCGTGGTAATGGCCCATGCCCGACGGGCCGATGCCGCCGAACGGCATGTCGTCCTGCGCCACATGCAGCAGCGTGTCGTTGAGGCAGACGCCACCGGAATGGGTTTCGCTGAGTACGCGCTTCTGTTCGCGCTTGTCGTAGCCGAAGTAGTAAAGAGCCAGAGGACGTGGCCGCTGATTGATGTAAGCAAATGCCTGATCCAGATCCTGATACGGCACGATCGGCAGCAACGGGCCGAAGATTTCGTCCTGCATCACCGTCATCTCGTCGCTGACATTCAGCAGCAGGCTGTGCGGCATGCGCCGGCCCTGGCCCTGGTCGAACAGTGGAATCAGCAGCGCGCCCTTGCTGGTGGCGTCGCTGAGGTAGCTGTTGAGCCGCGCCAGTTGGCGCTCGTTGATGATGGCGGTGTAGTCCGGGTTGTCGGCGAGTGTCGGATAAAACCCGCGCACGGCCTGGCGATAGGCTTCGACGAAACCGCCGACTCGATCTTCCGGCACCAGCACGTAGTCCGGGGCCACGCAGGTCTGGCCGGCGTTGAGGGTCTTGCCGAAGGCGATGCGTTCGGCGGCGTCCTTGAGCGGCACGTCGTGGGAGACGATGGCCGGGGATTTGCCGCCCAATTCCAGCGTCACCGGTGTCAGGTTTTCCGCCGCTGCGCGCATCACATGCCTGCCGACGCTGGTGGATCCGGTGAACAGCAGGTGGTCGAAGCGCATCTTCGAAAACGCCACGCCGACATCGGCCTCGCCGAGCACCACGCACACCAGATCCTCGGGGAAGATCCGCGCCAGCAATTCCTTGAGCAGCAGGCCGGTGGCCGGGGTCGATTCGCTGAGTTTCAGCATCACCCGGTTGCCGGCCGCGAGCGCACCGGTCAACGGGCCGATGGCCAGGAATAGCGGGTAGTTCCAGGGCACGATGACGCCGACCACACCGAGCGGCTGGTACACGACTTTCGCGGATGCCGGCTGGAAAGCCACACCCACTTTGCGCCGCGAAGGTTTCATCCACTGGCTGATGTGCTGGCTGGCGTAGTGAATGCCGTGCAGGCTCGGCATCAGTTCGGCGAGCAGGGTTTCATCGGCGCTGCGGTGGCTGAAGTCGGAGCTGATGGCGTCGATCAGGGCCTGCCGTTCGCTGCTCAGCAAATCGCGCAGGGCCTTGAGCCATTGCTGGCGCTGGGCCGCAGGCGGCATCGGGTTGGCAGCGTACGCGGCACGCTGCGCATCGAACAGCCGGTTGAGCTCTTCCAGCGGCTGTTGCAGCGTTTGCAGGTAGGCAATATCGGCAGTCATTGTCAGCTCCGGAGATGTTGTTGTGAGGAACTTTTTAGAGTCTATGCTCTAGAAAGTCAAATGGCTTCCTTGCGCATCCTGGTTTTATCCCGTTCCGGTTAGGTCGTAAGATGCCCCCCAACGCACTCTGAATTAAAGCTCAAGCCATGGCCCCACGGATCAAAACCAGCGAGCGCATCGTGCAGAACAGCCTCGAGCTGTTCAATCAGCAGGGCGAGCGCAGCATCAGCACCAATCACATCGCCGCCCACATGGAGATTTCTCCGGGCAATCTGTACTACCACTTCCCCAACAAGCAGGCGATCATCGCCGTGCTGTTCAGTGAGTACGAAAGCCTGGTGGACAGCTTCCTGCGTCCGCCCCAGGGCCGTGCCGCGACGGTCGAAGACAAGCGTTTCTATCTCAAGGAACTGCTGTCGGCGATGTGGCGCTACCGTTTCCTGCACCGCGATCTCGAGCATCTGCTCGACAGCGATCCGGATCTGGCCGGGCGTTACCGGCGCTTTTCCCAGCGCTGCGTGATCCAGGGCGCGGCGATCTACGAAGGCTTCGTTGCCGCCGGGATCCTGAAGATGGACCGGGTGCAGATCGAATCCCTGACCCTCAACGCGTGGATCATCCTCACCTCGTGGGTGCGCTTTCTGTGCACGACCCGGGAAAATTCCAATCACCTCAGCGAACAGGCCATCAAGCGTGGCGTGTATCAGGTGCTGGTGCTGGAAGCAGGGTTCGTTACCGAGCAGGCCCGCGATGAGGTCAACGCCTTGTTCGAAGAGTTTTACGTGCCGCTGGCCCAGGCCCTCGAAGAAAGACCGTAATTCCATTTCCTCACTGGAGTCGTTCGCTATGCCGATTGCGCAACTGATCAGCCCGACCGCACTGGATGCCCGCAAGGCGCAACCGGGGATGGTGATTCTCGATTGCCGTTTTGCCCTCGAAGACCCGGATTACGGCCAGCGCAGCTACGCCGAGGGGCACATTGCCGGGGCACATTTCGCTGATCTTGAGCGCGATCTCAGCGGTCCAGTGACCAAGGGCGTAACCGGTCGCCATCCGTTGCCGGAGCCGGCGGCGCTGATCGAACGCCTGCAAGCCTTCGGCATCGACAACGACAGCGACGTGGTTCTGTATGACGACGGTCCGGGCGCCTATGCGGCGCGGGCCTGGTGGTTGCTGGCGTGGTTGGGCAAGCGCGACGGCGTGTTCATTCTCGATGGCGGGCTCAAGGCCTGGCATGCGGCGGGGCTGCCGTTGAGTCTCGATCCACCGTCAGCGGCGCGGGGCAACTTCAGCGGCCAGCCGGACATGAGCCTGCTGATCAGCGCCGAGCAATTGCAGCAGCGCCTCGGCCAGCCGGCCCTGACCCTGCTCGATGCCCGCGCCTTGCCGCGCTTCAAAGGTGAAGTGGAGCCGATCGATCCGATCGCCGGGCACATTCCCGGCGCGCAATGCGCGGCGTTCACCGACAACCTGGGCAGCGACGGGCGTTTCCTGCCGGCCGATCAGCTCAAGCAGCGTTTCGCCGCGAAACTCGGCGAGCGTTCGCCAAACGATCTGGTGGCTTACTGCGGCTCCGGGGTGACGGCGTGTCACAACCTGTTCGCCCTGTGCCTGGCGGGTTATCCGTTGGGTTCGCTGTATGCCGGATCGTGGAGCGAGTGGATCAACGAGCCCTCGCGTGGTATCGCCACCGGCGAGTAAACGCTCAGCGATTCAGCCGCGCGCTGCGATAGGCCGCCGGCCCCACGCCATAAGCCTGTTTGAATTGCCGGCTCAGATGGCTCTGGTCGGCAAATCCCAGCTGCGTGGCGACTTCCACCGGCAGGCAGCCGCTCTGCAACAAGCCCCGCGCGCAGGCGATCCGCTGCTGCATCAGCCAGCTGTGCGGCGGCATGCCGGTGGCGCGGCGGAAGACCCGGGCGAAGTGGAAGGGCGAAAGATTCACGGCCGCCGCCAGTTCTTCCAGCGAGGGCGGCGCCGCCAGTTGCGCGTGCAGCAACTCCTTGGCCATCGCCACCGCGCGGTGCTCTTTGCCGGGATTGCCGTTGATCTGCACTGCCGCGTGACGCTGTAACAGCAGCATCATCATTTCGCGCCACACCGTTTGCTGTTGCAGCGCGGTGGCGGGACTTTCCAGCAAACGATGCAACTGACAGAAACCGTTGACCAGATCCGGATCGCGATACAGCGTCGCCCCGAAGGCCGGCATCGGTGCGGTCGGCAGTTCCAGCTCATTCAGCAGCGCGACGATCTGCCCGGTGTCGGGATAAAACGCCCGGTACAGCCAGCCGTCCTCGGTGCCTTTGTGGCCGTTATGCACTTCGTCCGGATTGATCAGCACCAGCGTGCCGCTGCCCGCCAGGTGTTCGGCACCGCGATAACGGTAGCGCTGGGCGCCGGCCATGATCATGCCGATCACATAACCGTCGTGGACGTGCGGGGCAAAACGATGCTCGATGTAGCGCGCGGTCAACAGCTCGACCCCGGCCAGAGGCGCGGCTTGCCAGAACCGGATCGACTCGCCCTGATCGCTCATGACCTCACCCGCGCCCCGCGTCGGCCAGCCACTGTGGAATCCGTCGTTCCAGGTAATAACCCGGCTGGCGGAGCGTGCCGTCGACGAAGCCAACGTGCCCGCCCTTGTTCTGTAATTCGAACGCGGTCGAGCTCGACAGCTCACTCGCCTGCGGCAGGCTGTGGGGAAACACGAACGGATCGTCCGCCGCCTGAATGATCAGGGTTGGCGTGCGGATTTCCCCAAGAAAATATCGGCTCGACGCCCGGCGATAGTAATCCTCGGCATCGGCGAAACCGTGCAGCGGCGCGGTTACCCGGCCATCGAAATCCCAGAAGGTGCGCATGTTTTCCAGCGAGCCGAGGGCGGACAGTGCGGCGAGACCGTCCTCGCGCCCGTCGTGCTGGAACTGGCGCTGCTTGTTCTTGATGTAGGCCACCATCTCGCGCATGAAGTGCGCCTGATAGACCTTCGAGAAACCCTGGCCAATACGGTCGGCGCATTGATCGAGGCGAAACGGCACCGACACCGCCACCGCACCGAGCACGCCGCTGGCGCTGCCGGTTTCCCCCAGATGTTTGAGCAGCACATTGCCGCCGAGGGAGTAGCCGACCGCATACAGCGGCGCCAGTGGCCGCTTGGCTTTCAGGTGGCGAATGGTTTCGGCGAGGTCTTCGCTGGCGCCGGAATGGTAGCTGCGCGGCAACAGGTTCGGCTCGCCAGAACAGCCGCGCCAGTTCAGCGCAACACTGGCCCAGCCCTGCGCGGCGAGCGCTGCCTGGATTCCGGCGACGTAGGGCGAATTGGAAGAACCGGTCAGACCGTGCAGCACCAACACCAGAGGCGCTTCGGCGCTGTGCGGGCCGTGCCAGTCGAGGTCGAGAAAGTCACCGTCGTCCAGCCACAGCCGTTCGCGCTGGCGGTCAAGGTGCACGGTTTTGCGCCACAGCGGCCCCCACAAGGTTTGCAGGTGCGGATTGCCGAGGCCGAAGGCGGGGATGAACGGTTTAGACGAAGGGGACACGATTGCTCTCGATGCAGCGCAGCGAGCCTCGGCTGAGACTCGCCGCTTTTTCAGGCCGGTCGGTTAACCGGCGATCACTGCCATACGTTGCCACAACGCGTAGTACACCCGCCCGGATTTCTGCTCGCGGTGCAGGCGCCAGTTGCCCGGCAGGCCGAGGGTCGATGGCGCGGTTTCGCTTTCAGTGTAGACCCACGAATCATCGGCCAGCCATTGGCGCTCTTCCAGCAATGTGCACACGGTGGGCAGCAGGTTCTGGTTGAACGGCGGGTCGAGGAATACCAGGTCAAACGCGGTCGCGGTCTGGGTTTCCAGATAGCGCAACGCATCGGCGGTCTGCACGTGGCCGTTGGTGCAGCGCAGCGTGCCGAGGTGTTCTTTCAGGCTGGAGACGGCGACGTGGCTGGCATCCAGCGCCTGACCCATGGCCGCACCACGGGACAGCGCTTCAAGAAACAGCGCGCCGCTGCCGGCGAACGGATCGAGCACCTTGGCCCCGGCAACGTACGGCGCGAGCCAGTTGAACAGGGTTTCGCGCACCCGGTCCGGCGTCGGGCGCAGGCCCGGCGCATCAGGAAAGCTCAGCTTTCGGCTGCGCCATTCGCCGCCGATGATGCGCAACTGGTTCACCCCGTTGTGCAGTTTTTGTACAGGTTTCTTTGGACTGGCCATTAATGCTCCGGAACCCCGAGCGGCTGCTCGGCAGGTTTATCAGATGGGGCCGGTAACGGCTTTTGCGGCACGGTCGGGCCAGCGCTGACGATGACCAGTTTATCCGTGCTCAAGTGTTTGTTCAGGACGTCGCGAACCTGCTCGACCGTCAGGCTCTGGGATTGGCGCATGAAGTCGTCCAGATAACTCAGCGGCAGGTTGTAGAAACCCATGGCGCCGAGTTGGCCGACGATATCGGCATTGCTCGCCGTGGATAGCGGGAAGCTGCCGGCCAGTTCGCGCTTGGCGTCGTCGAGTTCTTTCTGGGTCGGGCCGGTCTTGAGGTAGTCGGCGAGCACGTCCTGCACCAGTTTCAGGGTGCCTTCGCTCATTTCCGCGCGAGTCTGCAGGTTGATCATGAACGGGCCGCGAGCCTGCATCGGGCTGAAGGCCGAATACACGCCGTAGGTCAGGCCGCGCTTCTCGCGGACTTCGCTCATCAGACGGGTGCCGAAACCGCCACCGCCGAGGATCTGGTTGCCCATCGACAGCGCCGCGTAGTCCGGATCATCACGGTCGATGCCCAGTTGCGCGATCATCAGGTTGGTCTGCTTCGACGGAAACTCGATGTGGCCGATGCTGGCTTTCGGCTCGGTCGGTTGCTCGACTTTCGCCAGCGCCGGGCCTTTTGGCAGCGCAGCGGACACCTGATTGGCAATCGCCTCGGCTTCGCTGCGGGACAGATCGCCCACCAGCGCGATCACCACGTTGCCGGCCGCATAGGCCTTGGCGTGGAACTCACGCAGTTGCGCCAGCGTGATCTTCGGCACGCTTTGCGCGTTGCCGTCGCTGGAATGGGCGTACGGGTGATCGCCGTACAGGCGCTTCATCAGTTCCAGGCTGGCGAGTTTGCCGGGGTTCTGTTTCTGGTACTCGAAACCGGCGAGCATCTGGTTCTTGATGCGCGCGAAGGAATCGGCCGGGAAGGTCGGTTTGCCCACCACTTCCGAGAACAGTTTCAGCGCCGGCTCGCGTTTGTCGGCAGCGCTCAGGCTGCGCAGCGACGCGATGGCCATGTCTTTATAGGCGCCGTTGCCGAAGTCCGCGCCCAGGCCTTCGAAGCCTTGAGCGATGGCGCCGACATCCTTGCCCGCCACACCTTCGTTGAGCATGGCGTTGGTCAGCAGGGCCAGCCCCGGCGCGTTGCCGTCCTGGCTGCTGCCGGCGGAAAAGATCAGGCGCATGTCGAACATCGGCAGTTCGCGGGCTTCGACGAACAGCACCTTGGCGCCTTCGGCGGTGTTCCAGGTCTGCACGTCGAGCTTGCGGCTGGCCGGGGCCTTGCCGTCGAGTTCGGTCAGCGATTGCAGCTTCTGGCTGGACTTGGCGTTATCCAGCGCTTCGCTGGCCTTGGTGTTGTCGCTCGGCACCAGATAGAACGCGGCCGAGCCGATGATGGCCACCGCGATCAGGCCGAGCAGCAGGCGTGGGGTTTTGCGCTCACTCATGAGTCGTCTCCAGTGGCAGGACGTGGGCGACGCTGAGACGTTCGCGGGTGAAATACAGCTTGGCGGCGTTCTGGATGTCTTGCGGGGTGACGCTTTCCAGATCGGCCAGTTCGGTGTCCATCAGTTTCCACGACAGACCGACGGTCTCCAGTTGGCCGATGGCGGTGGCCTGGCTGGTAATCGAATCGCGCTCGAAGACCAGACCGGCGATGACCTGCGCGCGCACGCGCTCGAGTTCTTCGGCGGACGGTGCGGTGGTTTTCAGCTGTTCCAGCAGTTTCCACAGGCCGGCTTCCGCCTGGGCCATGGTCTTTTTCTTCTGGGTGTTCGGCGTGGCCGACAGGGTGAACAGGCTGTCGCCGCGGGTGTAGGCGTCGTAGCTCGACGAACCACCGGACACCAGCTCTTCGCCGCGCTCCAGTTGGGTCGGGATGCGACCGCTGTAGCCGCCGTCCAGCAGCGCCGAAATCAGGCGCAAGGCGTTGACCGAGCGTTTGTCTTCGGCGGTGGCGATGCTCGGGACGTTGAAACCGAGCATCAGGCTCGGCAGTTGAGTCTGCACGTGCAGGGTGATCTGGCGTTCACCCGGTTCGGCCAGTTCCAGCGGTTTTTTCGCCGGCGGCACGTCGCGTTTCGCGATCGGCCCGAAGTAGCGCTGGGCGAGGGTCTTCACCTCGTTCGGGGTCACGTCGCCGACCACCACCAATGTGGCGTTATTCGGCACGTACCAGGACTGATACCAGTGACGCAGCTCTTCGACCTTCATCCGCTCGAGGTCAGCCATCCAGCCGATGGTCGGCGTGTGATAACCGCTGGCCGGGTAGGCCATGGCCTTGTAGCGCTCGTAGGCCTTGGACATTGGCTTGTCGTCGGTGCGCAGGCGGCGCTCTTCCTTGATGACTTCGATTTCCTTGGCGAACTCGTCGGCCGGCAGGCGCAGGTTGGCCATGCGGTCGGCTTCCAGTTCGAAGGCTACGCCCAGTCGGTCGCGGGCCAGCACCTGGTAATAAGCAGTGAAGTCGTCGCTGGTGAAGGCGTTCTCTTCGGCGCCGAGGTCGCGCAGGATCAGCGAGGCTTCGCCGGGGCCGACCTTCTCGCTGCCCTTGAACATCATGTGTTCGAGGGCGTGGGACAGACCAGTCTGGCCCGGGGTTTCGTAGCTGGAACCGACCTTGTACCAGACCTGCGACACCACCACGGGCGCGCGATGGTCTTCGCGCACGACGACCTTCAGGCCGTTGTCGAGGGTGAATTCGTGGGTCGGTTGCGGGTCGGCCGCCAGGGCCGAAAGGGGCAGGCAGACTGTGCTGAGCAGCAGGCCTGCGGCGCGGCGGGCTAGAGCATTCATTCGTTTTTAAACCTGTTGGGCTGCCCGCTTGGTCTTAGCGTCGGCGGGCGAGAGGGTGCTAGGATACTGATCCGTTTTACTGGCGGCCACGCCTATCAGGCCACTGATCGGTCTATAGGTTGTACGGGTTACCGGCAGAAGCTTTGAGTTTCTCAGCTAAACTCTGCGTTTTCGCCGAAGATGCCGTTCCAGTCCTTCGTATTTAATGACCTTTGAGGTGCTTCTGGCGCCTCGACAAAATGTTGCGCGTGAACAAGCTGGGTGAAAAACAGTCTGTTCTGCATCGAATATTTATTTGCCGGGGCGCCCCTGTGGCGCGTCGCTACCGTGAGATAGCCGTCCTCCATGTTTGGTTCCAACGACGACAAGAAGACCCCAGCTGCGGCTGGCGAGAAGAAAAGCCTGTTCGGATGGCTGCGCAAGAAACCGCAGGAACCCGTCGTCGAACAGCCGACTGCCATTCCTGAGCCAGCCCCTGCGCCTGCTCCCGTAATAGAAGAAGCGCCGGCGCCGGTTGTACTGCCGATCGCCGAGCCGGTGCTGCAACCGGTGGCCGAGGTCGAGCCTGAAGCGCCGGCTGCCGCCGAATTGCCGCTGACCCCGGCCAGCGAGCCGTGGCTGACCTTGCCAGTGGCGGAAGAGCCGGTGGCGCTGGTTGAAGAGGCTGCGGCGCATTTTACGCCGCCGATTCCTGCGCCGGTTGCGTTCGCGCCAGAGTCTGTTCCGGCGCCGGTGGTGGAAGCTGCTCCGGTCATTCCAGAGCCTGTGGTTGCTCCGGTTGCTCCGGTTGCCCCGATTGTCGAAGCGCCCGAACCTGCACCTGCACCTGCACCTGCACCTGCACCTGCACCTGCACCTGCACCTGCACCGGTCGCCGTAGCGCCAGTCGCTCCTGTGGAAATCCAGGTTGAAACCCCGGTCGAAGCCCCGCGCACCGAAGAAACCAAGGCCGGCTTCTTCGCCCGCCTCAAGCAGGGCCTGTCCAAGACCAGCGCCAGCATCGGCGAGGGCATGGCCAGCCTGTTCCTCGGCAAGAAAGCCATCGATGACGATCTGCTCGACGATCTCGAAACCCGCCTGCTGACGGCCGACGTCGGCGTCGAGGCGACTTCGGTGATCATCCAGCGCCTGACCCAGAAGGTCGCACGTAAAGAGCTGGCCGATTCCGACGCCCTGTACAAATCTCTGCAGGCCGAGCTGGCTGCAATGCTCAAACCGGTCGAGCAGCCGTTGAAGATCGCTTCCCAGAACAAGCCGTTCGTGATTCTGGTGGTCGGCGTCAACGGCGCCGGCAAGACCACCACCATCGGCAAGCTGGCGAAGAAACTGCAGCTGGAAGGCAAGAAAGTCATGCTGGCCGCCGGTGACACCTTCCGTGCCGCGGCTGTCGAGCAGTTGCAGGTCTGGGGCGAGCGCAACAAGATTCCGGTGATTGCCCAGCACACGGGCGCGGACTCGGCGTCGGTGATCTTCGACGCCGTGCAGGCCGCCAAGGCTCGTGGCATCGATGTGCTGATCGCCGACACCGCCGGTCGTCTGCACACCAAAGACAACCTGATGGAAGAACTGAAGAAGGTTCGCCGGGTGATCGGCAAGCTCGATGCCGATGCGCCGCACGAAGTGCTGCTGGTACTCGACGCCGGCACCGGCCAGAACGCCATCAACCAGGCCAAGCAATTCAACCAGACCGTCGAACTGACCGGCCTGGCGCTGACCAAGCTCGACGGCACCGCCAAAGGCGGGGTGATTTTCGCCCTGGCCAAGCAATTCGGCCTGCCGATCCGCTACATCGGCGTCGGTGAAGGCATCGACGATCTGCGTACCTTTGAAGCCGAACCCTTTGTCCAGGCACTGTTTGCCGAGCGGGAGCGTTCATGATTCGTTTCGAACAGGTCGGTAAGCGCTACCCGAACGGTCACGTCGGCTTGCATGAGCTGAGCTTTCGAGTCCGTCGCGGCGAGTTCCTGTTTGTCACCGGCCACTCCGGTGCCGGTAAATCCACATTGTTGCGCCTGTTGCTGGCGATGGAGCGTCCGACCAGCGGCAAACTGCTGCTCGCCGGGCAGGACCTGAGCACCATCAGCAATGCGCAGATTCCGTTCCTGCGCCGGCAGATCGGCGTGGTGTTCCAGAACCATCAACTGCTGTTCGATCGCACTGTGTTCAACAACGTCGCGCTGCCGTTGCAGATTCTCGGGCTGTCCAAGGTCGAGATCGCCAAGCGCGTCGATTCGGCACTGGAGCGCGTGGCGCTGTCGGACAAGGCCGATCTGTACCCCGGCGACCTGTCCACCGGTCAGCAACAGCGCGTCGGGATTGCCCGCGCTATCGTTCACCGTCCGGCCCTGCTGCTGGCGGACGAACCGACCGGTAACCTCGACCCGCGTCTGGCGGCCGAGATCATGGGCGTGTTCGAAGACATCAACCGTCTGGGCACCAGCGTGCTGATCGCCAGTCACGACCTGGCGCTGATCGCGCGCATGCGCCACCGCATGCTGACCCTGCAACGCGGCCGATTGATCGGCGACGGGGAGGCCGGCGTATGAGTGCAACACGCAGTCCGAAGGTTTCCGAGCGCGTGGCCCCGAAGGCCGCCGATCCGCAACCGCCAAAGAAGAAAAAGCACGACGATGACGACGGCCCGGATTTCGCCACGCTGTTCCGTGCCTGGATCGAAAGCCATCGCGCCAGCTGGATCGACAGCCTGCGCCGCCTCGGCAAGCAGCCGATTGGCAGCTTTTTCACCTGCATGGTGATGGCGGTTGCGCTGAGTCTGCCGATGGGGCTTTCGCTGTTGCTGAGCAACGTCGAGCGTCTGGGCGGCTCGTGGCAGCGCGCGGCGCAGATTTCGCTGTACCTGGAGCTGGAGGCGACTCCGGCTCAGGGCGAAGCGTTGCGTGATCAGATCAAAGGCATGCCGGGCGTAGCTGATGCTGAATATGTCGGCCGCGACCAGGCGCTGGAAGAGTTCCAGCAGCAGTCCGGATTGGGCGAAGCCCTGCGCGAACTGCCGGAAAACCCGCTGCCGGGCGTGGTGTTGGTGACGCCGAACGAGGTCGACAAGTCGACTCTGGAAGCATTAAGACAAAAACTTTCCGAGCTGCCGAAGGTACAGCAGGCGCAACTTGATCTAGTCTGGGTCGAGCGTCTGGCCGCCATCCTCAAGCTCGGCGACCGTTTCGTGTTCGGTCTGACGGTGTTGCTGGTTTCCGCATTACTTTTGGTGATAGGCAATACCATTCGTCTTCATATTGAAAACCGCCGCACCGAGATAGAAGTGATTAAACTCGTCGGCGGCACCGACAGCTATGTGCGTCGTCCCTTCCTTTATATGGGCGCGTTGTATGGCTTCGGTGCGGGGCTGCTGTCCTGGGGTGTTTTGGCGTTCGGCCTGAACTGGCTGAACGACGCGGTGGTTGGGCTGGCCGGCTTGTACGGCAGTGATTTCGCACTGGCCGGCGTGCCAGTTGCCGACGGTCTGTCGCTCTTGCTTGGCGCGGTGCTGTTGGGTTATATCGGTGCATGGATTGCAGTCGCACGTCATCTCAGGGAGCTGGCGCCGAAGTAGAATCTTTTTTTGCGCGTGATTGACCTTTCAGTGGTTAAGGAAACTTTCATTTGAGTTTCCGGTCAATTTTTCGCAATGCTGAAAAGCATGAGTATGTAAGTCGGAGGTTTTTCCGTATGTCCAATTCTTTGCAACCTGCGTATGCATTGGTTCCAGGCGCAAACCTGGAAGCCTACGTGCACACCGTCAACAGCATTCCATTGCTGACGCCGGAGCAGGAGCGTGAACTGGCCGAGAGTCTCTACTATGAGCAGGATTTGGGGGCGGCTCGGCAGATGGTGCTCGCCCACCTGCGGTTTGTCGTACACATCGCCCGTAGCTATTCCGGCTACGGTCTGGCTCAGGCTGACCTGATCCAGGAAGGTAACGTCGGCCTGATGAAGGCCGTGAAGCGTTTCAACCCGGAAATGGGCGTGCGTCTGGTGTCCTTCGCGGTGCACTGGATCAAGGCCGAGATTCACGAGTTCATCCTGCGCAACTGGCGGATCGTGAAAGTCGCGACCACCAAGGCCCAGCGCAAGCTGTTCTTCAACCTGCGCAGCCAGAAGAAACGTCTGGCCTGGCTGAACAACGAGGAAGTCCACCGTGTGGCGGAAAGCCTCGGCGTGGAGCCGCGTGAAGTGCGTGAGATGGAAAGTCGCCTGACCGGCCATGACATGGCCTTCGACCCGGCTGCCGAAGCGGACGACGACAGCGCTTTCCAGTCGCCGGCCAACTACCTGGAAGACCACCGGTACGACCCGGCGCGTCAACTGGAAGATGCCGACTGGAGCGACAACTCCAATCACAATCTGCACGAAGCGCTGGAAGTGCTGGACGAACGTAGTCGCGACATCCTCTACCAGCGCTGGCTGGCAGAAGAGAAAGCCACGCTGCACGACCTGGCGCAGAAGTACAACGTGTCGGCCGAGCGGATCCGTCAGCTCGAGAAGAGCGCGATGAACAAGCTCAAGTTGTCGATTGCCGCATAACCGGTAGTCCGGCAAACAAAAACGCCCCGATCATTGATGATCGGGGCGTTTTTGTTTGCCTGTCAGAACGTCATTGGGCCCAGGGCGCGCGGCGCGAATCGTTGAGTGTCAGCAAATAGCTGTCGCCACCCAGCTGGCTCATTTGCTGGCGAATCCATCCGGCCCGACGGGACACGTAAGCGGTCGGATGACTGGCGCTCCAGACCCGGGGATTCGGCAGCACGGCTGCGAGGTAACTCGCCTGCTGCCGGGACAATGACTTGGCGGCTACGCCAAAGTGATGCCTTGCGGCTGCTTCGGCACCAAACACGCCGTCATCCCACTCGACGCTGTTCAGGTACACCTCGAGAATCCGCTGCTTGGGCCAGAACACTTCGATCAGCGCGGTGAACCAGGCCTCCAGGCCTTTGCGCAGATAACTGCGGCCGGACCACAAGAACAGGTTCTTCGACACTTGCTGGCTCAAGGTGCTGGCGCCGCGAATCGAACCGCCGAGTTCGTTGTGGGCCAGTGCGGCCTTGATCGCACTCAGGTCAAAACCCCAGTGCTCTGGGAATTTCTGGTCTTCGCCGGCAATCACCGCGACCTTCAGGTCATCGGAGATCTCGTCCCATGGCTTCCAGGTGCGTTGCAGATCGATTGGCTCGCCGTCGACCCAGGATTCGATCTTGCGCTCGACCATCAGCGCCGTGCCCGGTGGTGGAACGAAGCGAAACACCAACACCAGCAATACGCTGCCGCCCGCGAACCAGAGCAGGGCCTTCGTGAAACGACGGAGAAATAAACGCAGCATAGAGATGGCTTGGCCGAACCGGTTGAGCGGGCCATTATACAGACCCTGCCGATCGAGTCTGACTGGAGTTCTACATGCTGCGTAGCTTTCTGATGCTGGCTGCCTTCTTTGGTTTCACCGGTGTCGGCCTCGGCGCATTCGCCGCCCATGGCCTGAAAAATCGCCTGACCCCCGAGTATCTGGCGATCTTCCACACCGGCGTCACGTATCAACTGGTGCACGCGCTGGCGTTGTTCGGCGTGGCGCTGCTGGCTACGCAGCTTCAGGGGCGTCTGGTCGCCTGGGCCGGCATCTCGTTCAGCATCGGCATCCTGCTGTTCTCCGGCAGCCTGTACCTGCTGACCACCATCGGCATCGGCAAGCTCGGCATCATCACCCCGTTCGGCGGCCTGGCGTTCCTGATCGGCTGGCTGTGCCTCGGACTTGCCGCCTGGCGCCTGCAGCCAACCGCTTGACGCTTGGTGCTGACCTTTAGGTCATGATCGGGCTAGAATGCCACCCCCTAAAAAGTGATGGCGGCGTTGCGCATGCGCATTCAGTTGAACGGTGACTCCTTTGAACTGCCCGACGGTGAAACCGTTGCGGCCCTGCTGACCCGTCTGGACCTGACCGGACGCCGCGTCGCGGTCGAACTCAATCTGGATATCGTCCCGCGCAGCCAGCATTCCGACACCACTTTGAACGACGGCGACAACGTCGAAGTGGTGCACGCCATCGGCGGCGGCTGACCGCCAGGCCTGCATGGGCCGAGAATTCTGCAAGACCCTCACCCCAACAGAGGATTCCCCATGAGCATCGTTCGTAGCGACAAGCCTTTCGTTCTGGCCGGTCGTACTTACCAGTCGCGTTTGCTGGTCGGTACCGGCAAGTACCGTGACATGGAAGAAACCCGCCTGGCCATCGAAGCCTCGGGCGCCGAGATCGTCACTTTCGCCGTGCGCCGCACCAACCTGGGCCAGATCGAAGGCGAGCCGAACCTGCTCGAAGTGCTGTCGCCGGATCGCTACACCTTCCTGCCGAACACCGCCGGCTGCTACGACGCGGTCGAGGCTGTGCGCACCTGCCGCCTGGCCCGTGAGCTGCTCGATGGCCACAATCTGGTGAAGCTGGAAGTGCTGGCCGACCAGAAAACCCTGTTCCCCAACGTGATCGAAACCCTCAAGGCGGCCGAAGTGCTGGTCAAGGAAGGCTTCGACGTGATGGTTTACACCAGTGATGACCCGATCATCGCCCGGCAACTGGCGGAAATCGGCTGCATCGCGGTCATGCCGCTGGCCGGCCTGATCGGTTCGGGCCTGGGGATCTGCAACCCATACAACCTGCAGATCATCCTCGAAGAAGCCAAGATCCCGGTGCTGGTGGATGCCGGTGTCGGCACCGCTTCCGACGCCACCATCTCCATGGAACTGGGCTGTGACGCGGTGCTGATGAACTCGGCCATCGCCCACGCCCAGCAGCCGATCATGATGGCCGAAGCCATGAAACACGCGATCGTCGCGGGCCGCCTGGCCTACCTCGCCGGCCGCATGCCGAAAAAACTCTATGCCAGCGCCTCTTCGCCGCTGGATGGTCTGATCAAGTAAGAGCTATTGATGACTGAATCGAACGACACGCCAATCCAGACGGAAGAAGGCGACGAGCGCCAACACCGCCGCATCAAGAGTTTTGTGATGCGCGCCGGGCGCATGACCGAAGGCCAGCAGCGCGGCCTGGATCAGGGCGCGCCGAAGTTCGTCTTGCCGTTGGCCGATGCGCCGGTGGATTACGACCAGGTGTTCGGCCGTTCCGCGCCGCGTTCGCTGGAGATCGGTTTCGGCATGGGCCACTCGCTGCTGGAAATGGCAGCCGCTGCGCCGGAGCAGGATTTCATCGGTGTCGAAGTTCACCGTCCGGGTGTCGGCGCGCTGCTCAATGGCGTGCTGACTCAAGGGCTGACCAACCTGCGGGTCTACGATTGCGACGCGATCGAAGTACTCAACCGCTGCATCGCCGACAACAGCCTTGATCGCCTGATGCTGTTCTTCCCGGACCCGTGGCACAAGAGCCGTCACCACAAGCGCCGCATTGTTCAGGCGTCCTTCGCTGAACTGGTGCGCAGCAAGCTGAAGGTTGGCGGCATTCTGCACATGGCCACCGACTGGGAGCCATACGCCGAATACATGCTGGAAGTGATGAACGTCGCCCCTGGCTACCGCAACCTCGCCGAAGACGGCAAGTGCGTACCGCGCCCGGCCGAGCGCCCGATCACCAAGTTCGAACGTCGCGGCGAACGTCTTGGGCATGGCGTGTGGGATCTTAAGTTCGAGAAGCTCGCTTAAGCATCACGCAATAAAAACTGTGGGAGCGAGCTTGCTCGCGATGAGGCCGTAACATTCAACATTTATGTCGTCTGTTACACCGCCATCGCGAGCAAGCTCGCTCCCACAGTCGTTTTGGGTAGTAGCTGAAATCAGCGGCGGTCGGCCACTACGCCAATCAAAACGAGCACCACCAACAACACCGGCGCCAGGCTGTAGTTGTTGAACTGGCTCAGCCCCTTCACCACCCACGGCGTCGCGTAGATCAGTGCCGCGCCGCTGCCGATCATGCACAGCAGGGCCATCAGCGGCACGCGCAGGGCGCCGGCAATGCTGCCCAGGCGTTGCTCGACCCAGCCTTTGAAGTCGGCGCCGAACAGCACCAGCAGACAGCCCACCAGTGCCAGAGCGATTTCCGAGAGGTTGCTGCGGCTCCAGCGGGACACGGTGGCGAGCAGGTCGAGTATCAAATCCATGCGGTTTCCTTAAGAGCGGTCAGCTCAGAAATTTCTGCAGCAAGTCGTTGAGGAACAGTTGTCCGCGCTCGGTGGCCGCCAGACGTGACGGTTCGACCTGCAACAGACCGCTTTGTTCGGCCTCGCGTCGGTGTTCTTCGAGGCTCTCCAGCGGCAGGCCGGTGCGCTCGGGATACAGGCGCGATTCGACGCCGGCGGTCAGGCGCAGGGCGTTCATCAGGAACTCGAACGGCATCTCGTCGTTGGTCAGGGCTTTCTCGCCGGCCTGGAAGCTTTTGGCCGGGTTGAGGTAGTCCTTCGGCAGTCGGGTCTTCCAGGTGCGCACGATGCGCCCGTCCGGGTGACTGAGCTTGCCGTGGGCGCCAGCGCCGATGCCGATGAAGTCGCCGAAGCTCCAGTAATTGAGGTTATGCCGCGCCGGGCGACCCGGTTGGGCATAGGCCGAAACTTCGTACTGCGCGTAACCGTGTTCGGCCAGCAGCGCCTGTCCGGCTTCCTGAATGTCCCACAACGTGTCGTCTTCCGGCAGCACTGGCGGCTGGTTCCAGAACACGGTGTTCGGCTCCAGTGTCAGCTGATACCAGGAAATGTGCGTCGGCTTCAGCTCGATCGCCTGGCGCAGATCGCTCAAGGCATCCTCCAGCGACTGATCCGGCAAGCCGTGCATCAAGTCGAGGTTGAAGTTATCGAAGCCAGCCTGACGCGCCATGCCGGCGGCGCGTACCGCTTCATCGCCATTGTGGATGCGGCCAAGGGCCTTGAGCTTTTCCTGCTGGAAGCTCTGGATGCCGATCGACAGGCGATTGATCCCCAGTTTGCGATAGGCGACGAACTTCTCTTGTTCGAAAGTCCCGGGGTTGGCTTCCAGGGTGATTTCGATGTCATCGGCAAACGGGATGCGTCGTTTCACGCCTTCGAGCAGGCGACCAAGGGCTTCGGCGCTGAACAGGCTCGGTGTGCCGCCGCCAAAGAAGATCGAACTCAATTCACGGCCATATACCGCGTGTAGATCCTGGTCGAGGTCGGCCAGCATCGCGTCGACGTATTCCTGCTCCGGCAGCACCGGGCTGGCGGTGTGGGAGTTGAAGTCGCAATAGGGGCATTTGCGCACACACCACGGGATGTGGATGTACAGCGCCAGGGGCGGCAGCGTCGGCAACGGCGCCCGAGGCGAGGAGGCGGCGCCGCCGACAATCAGCGACGACGCGGAGGAACTATCGGTCATTTCAAGCCCAGACGCTGGCGCAGCAGATCCATTGCACGGGCGCGGTGGCTGATCTGGTTCTTGTCGCTCGGGCTCAGCTCGGCACTGGACACGTTACGCTCCGGCACCCAGAACAACGGGTCGTAGCCGAAACCGTGCTCACCGCTGGCAGCGGTCAGGATGCGCCCGTGCCATAGACCTTCGCAGAGGATCGGCAGCGGATCGTCGGCATGACGCACCAGCGCCAGCACGCAGACGAACTGCGCGCCGCGTTCGGCTTCAGGCACATCCTTCAAGGCATCGAGCAGCTTGGCGTTGTTCGCCGCGTCGCCCTTGCCGTCGGCATAACGCGCCGAGTAGATGCCCGGCGCACCGCCGAGGAAGTCCACCGCCAGACCGGAGTCGTCGGCCAGCGCCGGCAGACCGGAAATGCGCGCGGCATTGCGGGCCTTGAGGATCGCGTTCTCGACGAACGACAGACCGGTTTCTTCCGGCTCCACGCTGCTGAATTCGCCGATCGAGCGCAGTTGCACCGATTCGCCGAGCATGGCCTGGAGTTCCTTGAGTTTGCCGGCGTTATGGCTGGCCAGTACGAGTTGCGTGAGATTGATCATTGGCCAGGGAAAAGCTCTTGGTTGAAATTGATGGTGTTGATCTTGTCGCCGGTCTGCACCTTGATTTCAAAGGTACGGGTTTCCTGTTGCTCCACCGGGTATTGGGCGATGTAGTAGATCGCGCCCTGTTCGGTGATCTGGCGGAAGGTCAGCGGCACGCTCTGGCTGGTCAGGTCTTTGACGGTGCCGGTGACTTGGGCGATCAGCGGTTTGCCGTCCTTGATCACCGAGACATTGATCACGCCCTGGTTCTTGCTGCGGATCAGTTCCGCAGCCTTGGCGATGTCCGGCGTCAGGAAGGTCGAGTTGAAGGTGTTGTAATGCACGGTGACATCACCGAACACTTCCTTGCGTTCGCCCTTGATGGCATCGGCGGCCACGGCCGACAGGCTCAGGCAGGCGGCCAATAGCGCGGTAATCAAGCGTCCCATGTTCGTTCTCCTCGCAATGTCGTGGTTCAGACCGCGATTCTGTGATCCGCAAGCCCCGGGCTGCTGACGCGGTAGATACCGATCTCACCTAACAGATTAGGCCATAGCTTACTGGCCCACCCGTGGCGGTGCTGTTGATCCACGGCAAGCCGATCAATGACCTTCGCCTCACGTTCGCGACAAAGTTCTTCAAAGTCTTCGAAGGTACAGAAGTGGATGTTCGGCGTGTTGTACCAGGTGTACGGCAGGAACTCGGAGACCGGCATCCGGCCCTTGCTCGCCAGGTACCAGCGGCAGCGCCAATGGCCGAAGTTGGGGAAGGTGATGATGCATTGGCGACCGACCCGCAGCATTTCGTCGAGGATCTTGTCCGGATAGTGCACAGCCTGCAGGGCCTGGGTCATCACGACCACGTCGAAGCTGTTGCTGGCGAAGTTGCCCAGGCCTTTGTCCAGGTCCTGCTCGATGACGTTGATGCCCTTGGCCACGCACTCGGCGATGTTATCCGGGTCGTTTTCCAGGCCATAACCGGTGACCTGCTTGTGGTCGCGCAGCCAGGTCAGCAACTCGCCGTCACCGCAACCGAGGTCGAGCACGCGGCTGCCGGCGGGGATCCATTCCTGGATGATTTCCAGATCAGCTCTCATGGCTTTCTCACAACGTAATGCGGTTCATGTAATTGCCGAACGCCTGCAAATAACGCGGGATCGGAATCAGGAAGGCGTCGTGGCCCTGCGGCGCATCGATTTCCAGGTAGCTGACGTCTTTGCGTGCGGCCATCAGCGCGTCCACCAGTTCCCGCGAGCGGGCCGGGGAGAAGCGCCAGTCGGTGGTGAACGACATCACGCAGAACTTGGCTTTTGCACCTTCGAAGGTTTTCGCCAGGTTGTCGTTGAAGTTCGCCGCCGGATCGAAGTAGTCCAGCGCTTTGGTCATCAACAGATAGGTGTTGGCATCGAAGCGCCCGGAGAACTCTTCGCCCTGATAGCGCAGGTAGCTTTCGACCTGAAACTCGACGCTGTGGAAGTCGTAGTTGAGCTTTTCGCTCTTCAGGCCACGGCCGAATTTCTCGCCCATCGAGTCGTCGGACAGGTAGGTGATGTGCCCGACCATCCGCGCCAGCATCAGGCCGCGCTTGGGGATCACGCCCTGTTCCTGGAACGAGCCGCCGTGGAATTCCGGGTCGGTGAGGATCGCCTGGCGCGCCACTTCGTTGAAGGCGATGTTCTGCGCCGACAGCTTGGGGGCCGAGGCGATGGCCAGGCAGTGGCGTACGCGATCCGGGTAAGTGATGGTCCATTGCAGCGCCTGCATGCCGCCGAGGCTGCCGCCGATCACCGCGGCCCACTGGCTGATGCCGAGCAGGTCGGCCAGGCGTGCCTGGCTGTGCACCCAGTCTTCCACGGTCAGCACCGGGAAGTCGGCGCCGAACGGCTTGCCGGTGTCCGGGTTGAGGCTGCTCGGGCCGGTAGAACCGTTGCAGCCGCCGAGGTTGTTCAGGCTGACCACGAAGAACTTGTTGGTGTCGATCGGTTTGCCGGGGCCGATGCAGCTGTCCCACCAACCGGGCTTACGGTCGTCGACGCTGTGGTAACCCGCAGCGTGGTGGTGGCCGGACAGGGCGTGGCAGATCAGCACGGCGTTGCTCGCTTGCGCGTTCAGCGTGCCGTAGGTTTCGTAGATCAGGTCATAATCGGTCAGCGAACGGCCGCAGGCCAGGGCCAGCGGTTCGCTGAAGTGCGCCGTTTGCGGCGTCACCAGACCAACAGAATCGGGGGGAAAGGCAGCTGGCATCGACCCTGCTCTCGTTGAAATGAGGCGTAAGTCTAAAGACCGGTGGGGTTAGCGGCAAGCAACGATCAGGGGCGGCAGAGCCCCGGCAGATCCGGCAGCTTTTTCGGTGCGCTGATGCGCACCCGCTTCTGCCGGTTCAACTCCCCGCTGAGCAAACTGATCTGGCTCTTGGATACCCCAAAAGCCTTGGCCAGAAACCCCATCAGATAGGCATTGGCCTTGCCCTCGACCGGCGGGGCGGTCAGGCGGATCTTCAGGCGATCACCGTGCAGCCCGCAGAAATCATCGCTGCGGGCGGCCGGTTGCAGGTGACATTCCAGAATCAGATCGTCACCGTCCCAGCGAAACCAGCTCACATCAGCAGGCGCAGGATTTCCGGCATCATTGTCATCGCCGCGAGGTTGTTGATCACCAGCATGTCGATCAGCTTCAGCACAAGGAAGGCGAAGATCGGCGACAGGTCCAGACCACCTAGGTTCGGCAGGATGCGGCGGAACGGCGCCAGGGCCGGTTCACAGATCTGGTTCACCAGCTCGGCGCCCGGATTGTGGCTGCCCGGTGCGACCCAGGACAGGATGATGCTGATGATCATGGCCCAGAAGAAAATCTTCAGGAACAGCGCCGTCACACCGATCAACGACCAGATCAACAGTTGCAGCGGGTTGCCGGTGGTGCCGTAGGTCAGCAGCAGGGTCAGCGCCATCAGCGCCAGTTGCACGAGGATCGCCAGTACCAGCGACGACATGTCGAGGCCGAACAGGCTCGGGATGATCCGGCGCAGTGGCTTGAGCAGCGGCTGAGTGGCCTTGACCACGAACTGGCACAGCGGGTTGTAGAAGTTCGCCCGCACCAGTTGCAGGACGAAGCGCAGCAGCACGATCAGCAAGTACAGGCTGCCGAGGGTTTGCAGCACGTAGACCGCTGCGGTGTTCAATCCAATCATGTAAGGCTCCTTATTTGCCCAGTTGTTCGGCCATTTCGGCCGAGCGGTGCGCGGCGGCGCCGAGTGCTTTTTCCACCAGGGCTTCGAAGCCGCCGGCCTGGAACGATTTGATCGCGGCTTCCGTGGTGCCGGCCGGCGAGGTCACGCGGCGGCGCAGTTCGGCGGCGTCGACGTCGCTGGAAACCGCCATGTGCGCGGCGCCCAGAGCGGTCTGCAAGGTCAGTTGCTCGGCGGTTTCCTTCGGCAGGCCGAGCTTGACGCCGGCGGCGGTCATGGCTTCGATCAGCAGGAAGAAGTACGCCGGGCCGGAACCGGAAACGGCGGTGACCGCGTCCAGTTGCTGCTCTTCGTTCAGCCACAGGGCGATGCCCACGGCGGACAGCAGCTCTTCAGCCTGCTGGCGTTGTTCGGCGCTCACTGCGCTGGTGGCGTACAAGCCGCTCACGCCCTGACGCAGCAGCGCCGGGGTGTTCGGCATGCAGCGCACGATCGGCTGTTCGCCAAGCCAGGCCGTCATGCTGGCGCAGGTGATGCCGGCGGCGATGGAGACCACCAGTTGATTCGGTTTCAGGCTCGGGCGAATCGCTTCACACACAAGCTTCATGGCTTGTGGCTTGACCGCTAGTACTACCACGTCGGCACCGTCGATGGCCTGGGCGTTGTCGGCGAAGGTTTCGATGCCGTGTTCGGCGCTGACTTTGGCGCGGGTTTCTTCACCCGGATCGCTGGCGCGAATCCGTGCAGCTTCCAGACCCTTGGCCCGCAGGCCGCCGATCAGGCTGGCGGCCATGTTGCCGGCACCGATAAAGGCAATACGCGTGTTGCTCATGTCAGGTCCTTATCTGGAAATGTTCAAGATTGGGAGTAGTCGCGGGCGCCGAACAGGGCCGTACCGATACGGACCCAGGTCGCGCCTTGGGCAATGGCCGACTCGAGGTCGTGGCTCATGCCCATGGAAAGTGTGTCGAGCGGTAGATCGAGGCCGGCCTGCAATGTCTGAACGGCGGCGAATGCAGCATCCTGCTCGGCGCGATCTTCAGTCGGCTCGGGAATCGCCATCAACCCGCGCAGCTTCAGGCGCGGCAGGGCGCTGATGGCCTGGGCCAGGGCTGGCAGGTCTTGCGAGGTACAGCCGGACTTGCTGGCTTCACCGCTGACGTTGACCTGAATGCAGATGTTCAGTGGCGGCAGATCCGTCGGGCGCTGCTCGGACAGGCGTTGGGCGATTTTCAGACGATCCACGGAGTGCACCCAGGCGAAATGCTCGGCAATCGAGCGGGTCTTGTTCGACTGAATGGGGCCGATGAAGTGCCAGATCAAGGGCAGGTCGGCCAGTTCGAGCTGTTTGCCCAAGGCCTCTTGCAGGTAGTTCTCGCCGAAGTCGCGCAGGCCGGCGGCGTACGCTTCGCGCAGGGCTTGTGCCGGTTTGGTCTTGCTCACGGCCAGCAGCTGGACGCTGTTTTCATCGCGCCCGGCGGCAGCGGTGGCGGCATGAATGCGTGAACTAACGAGGGCGATGTTGTCTGCTATCGTGGACATCAAATCCTGCCTGAAAAGTGCCTGCACTCGATCATGCGGCGTTAAAAGTCGCCTCAGAATGCTCATTGACTGACGTCAACTCCGCTTCTTCGCCGACTTTTGCCTTGCCTGATCATCGTTCGGCGACTTTTCAGGCAGGATTTGGCGCCAGCGGTCTGAAGGTTCGCGGCATTCTACTGGAATTGAGGGACGCTATGGATATCACTGAACTGCTGGCCTTCAGCGCCAAACAGGGCGCTTCCGACCTGCACCTGTCGGCCGGTCTGCCGCCGATGATCCGCGTGGATGGCGACGTGCGGCGGATCAATCTGCCGGCGCTGGATCACAAGCAAGTGCACGAGCTGATCTACGACATCATGAACGACACCCAGCGGGTGGACTTCGAGAAACATCTGGAAACCGACTTTTCCTTCGAAGTCCCCGGCGTGGCGCGCTTTCGGGTCAATGCCTTCAACCAGAACCGGGGTGCCGGTGCGGTTTTCCGGACCATTCCGTCGAAAGTGCTGAGCATGGAAGACCTTGCCATGGGCGACGTCTTTCGCAAGATCACCGATGCGCCACGCGGGCTGGTGCTGGTGACCGGACCGACCGGCTCCGGCAAGTCCACGACGCTGGCGGCGATGATCGATTACCTAAACACTCACCGTCATCACCACATCCTGACCATCGAAGATCCGATCGAATTCGTCCACGAATCACGCAAATGCCTGATCAATCAACGTGAAGTCCACCGCGATACCCGCAGTTTCGCCACCGCGTTGCGTTCAGCGCTGCGCGAAGATCCGGATGTGATCCTGGTGGGCGAGATGCGTGATCTGGAAACCATCCGCCTGGCGCTGACCGCTGCCGAAACCGGGCACCTGGTGTTCGGCACGCTGCACACCACGTCGGCGGCCAAGACCATCGACCGGGTGGTGGACGTGTTCCCCGGGGACGAAAAGTCCATGGTGCGCTCGATGCTGTCGGAGTCGTTGCTGGCCGTAGTCTCGCAGACGCTGATCAAGAAGATCGGCGGCGGCCGGGTGGCGGCGCACGAGATCATGCTGGGGACGTCGGCGATCCGTAACCTGATCCGCGAGGACAAGGTGGCGCAGATGTACTCGGCGATACAGACCGGCGGCTCGCTGGGGATGCAGACACTCGACATGTGCCTGAAGGATTTGGTGACCAAGGGCTTGATCAGCCGCGAACATGCGCGGGAAAAGGCGCGCACGCCGGATAACTTCTAGGCAAAAAAAATCGCAGCCCGTGGGCTGCGATTTTTTGTGTCTGAGCAATCAGCGCTGAACGACGCGCATCTGCCCCTGTTCTTTCGGCAATACGCGTTTGGCTACGACGTAATGCTTTTCCCAGTACGGCTTGTTCAGTGTGTCGATGCTCACCGACTTGCCGCGCCGTGGCGCATGGATGAAACGGTCGTTGCCCAGGTAGATGGCAACGTGATTGACCCGACGGCTCTTGATGTTGAAGAAAATCAGGTCGCCCGGCTTCAGGTCCTTGCGTTCGACTTTCTCGCCGTGACCGCTGGCCATGGCGTTCGAGGTGCGTGGCAGATCGAACGTGGCGTCGTTGAACGCGTATTTCACCAGACCACTGCAGTCGAAGCCTTTACTCGGGCTGCTGCCGCCCCAACGGTATGGCGTGCCGAGGACGTTTACCGCGCGACTCAGGACGTTGCTGCTTTCCTTGGTCGCCATCGGTGGCACCAGCTTGCTGCGGCCGTTGCTGCTCAGCGTGGTGTGTTTGACCTGTTTGCCTTTGTTCGAAGGAGCAGAGGCATGGGATTTGGGGGTGAAACCGTTAACGTTTGGAAGACGTTGCTCACGATTGGTGGCGTGGGCGGCCAGTGGCATTAATAGGCAAATGGTTAGCCATGTCTTGAAAAATGGACGCATTAGGCAGGGCTCTTGGTGTGTTAGCGCGCAACTTTATAACAGCTTTTTTGTCACTTCCGAGGCCGTTGGTCGATTCAATAGGGTGCCAACGGAACCAAATAAGCGGCAAAAAGACGCAATTGTCGGACAGAAGTCCGGTGCTATAAGGCTTTGACGGGAGACACGGTAGCATTTGCCATACGTCGGCTACCTGTAAAAAAGTCACAAAGAATTAAAGAATATTTATCTATCGCGTGTATCGAGGTCTTAATGAACGGCTATCAGCTGCCCCGTGTGAAGGAAAAAGACACCCATAGCAAGGTGATCGGCTACCTGTTGTGGATTTTCGGTTTCACAGGCTCGCACCGCTTCTATTACGGCAAACCGGTGACCGGCACGATCTGGTTTTTCACCTTCGGGTTGCTGGGGATCGGCTGGCTGATCGACGTGTTCCTGATCCCGGCGATGGATCGCGAAGCCGACCTGCGTTTCGCCGCGGGCCCTATCGAGTACAACGTGGCTTGGATTCTCCTGACCTTCCTCGGCGCGTTCGGCGTGCACCGGATGTATCAGGGCAAGTGGATCACAGGTTTGCTGTACCTGCTGACCGGCGGGTTGTTCTTTCTGGGGGTGCTGTATGACTTCTGGACGCTGAACGATCAGGTGTCGGTGCGTAACGCCGAAGGGCGCGGCGCCTTTCAGTAAGAGATGGCGAGGGAGCAAGCTCCCTCGCCACTTTTTTATGCCTGATGGCTGATTCGGCCATCCACCAGCGTGTACCGCACCACACCCGGCAGGCTATGGCCGAGGAACGGGCAGTTTTCGCCCTTCGACAGCCAGGTTTCGCCGGCCACGGTCGAAGCCTTCGGATCGAACAACACGATATCCGCCGCGCCGCCGACCGCCAGTTTGCCCGCCGGCAGGCGCAGGGCCTCGGCCGGGCCGGCGCTCAGGCGGGCCAGCAGGGTCGGCAGGTCCAGCAGACCATCTTCGACCAGCGTCATTGCCAGCGGCAGCAACAGCTCGACGCTGCTGATGCCCGGCTCCGTCGCGCCGAACGGTGCCAGTTTGGCATCGCGCTCATGCGGCTGGTGGTGGCTGGAAATGGCCGAGACCACGCCGGACTTCACCGCCTCGCGCAGACCGTCGCGGTCGGCGCGGGTGCGCAGCGGCGGTTGCACGTGATACAGGCTGCTGAAGTCGATCAGCGCTTCGTCCGTCAGGATCAGCTGATACAGGGCGACATCCGCCGTGACTTTCAAACCGCGGGCCTGGGCCTGAGCGATCAGGGCCACGCCGCGAGCGCTGGTCAGCTGGCTGAAGTGCGCACGCACGCCGGTTTGCTCGACCAGCAGCAGATCCCGGGCCAGGGCCACGGTTTCAGCGGTTTCCGGGATGCCTGGCAGTCCGAGGAAACTGGCGGTGGCGCCTTCGTGGGCCAGGCCGCCGTCGGCCAGGTCGTGATCCTGCGAATTGAAGATCACCGTCAGGTCGAAGGTCGCCGCGTAATCCAGCGCCCGGCACAGGGTGCGGGTGTTGCGGAAGCTTTCCAGGCCGTTGCCGAACGCCACACAACCGGCGTCGCGCAGGGCCACCAGCTCGGCCAGTTGTTCACCATCCAGACCTTTACTCAGCGCGCCGATCGGGAACACCTTGGTGTTGCCGGCCTCGCGAGCGCGGTCGAGGATCAGCTCGGCCACGGCGGAGGTGTCGAGCACCGGTCTGGTTTTCGGCGGGCAGCACAGGCTGGTCACGCCGCCGGCCGCAGCAGCGCGGGTTTCGCTGGCGATGGTGCCTTTGCGGCTGTAGCCCGGCTCGCGCAGGGCGACGTTCAGGTCGACGAGACCCGGAGCGGCGACAAGGCCTTGGGCGTCGATGGTTTCGACGGCGGTGAAACCGGCCGGTGCAGCGCCGAGGGCGACGATCTTGCAGGCTTCAACGTGAATATCGGTGATTTGATCCAGGCCGCTGCTTGGATCGATGACGCGGGCGCCGAGAATGCTGAGCTTCACTGGGCGTTCTCCTGCTCGAATTGGCGCTGCGCTGTTTGTCCGCTCATAGCCATGGACAGCACGGCCATACGGATCGCGATGCCGTAGGTGACTTGATTGAGGATCACCGAGTGCGGGCCGTCGGCCACCGCTGACTCGATCTCCACGCCGCGGTTGATCGGCCCCGGGTGCATGACGATGCAGTCGGGTTTGGCGCCGGCCAGGCGCGCGGTGGTCAGGCCGAACAGGCGGTAGAACTCGCCTTCGCTCGGCAGCAGGCCGCCGGTCATGCGCTCACGCTGCAGGCGCAGCATGATAACCACGTCGACGTCTTTCAGGCCTTCGGTCATGTCGGTGTAGACCTTCACGCCGTACTGCTCGATGCCGATCGGCAGCAGGGTCTTCGGTGCGATCACGCGGATGTCGGGGCAACCGAGGGTCTTCAGGGCGAGCATGTTCGAGCGCGCCACCCGCGAGTGCAGGATGTCGCCGACGATGGCCACCGAGAGGTTCTCGAAGCCGCCCTTGTGGCGACGGATGGTCAGCATGTCGAGCATGCCCTGGGTCGGGTGCGCATGCCGGCCGTCGCCGCCGTTGATGATCGCCACTTGCGGGCAGACATGTTCGGCGATGAAGTGCGCAGCGCCCGAGTCGCCGTGGCGCACGACAAACATGTCGGCGGCCATGGCTTCGAGGTTGCGCAGGGTGTCGAGCAGGGTTTCGCCCTTGCTGGCCGACGAGGTCGACACGTTCAGGGTGATCACGTCCGCCGACAGCCGCTGGGCCGCCAGTTCGAAGGTGGTGCGGGTGCGGGTCGAGTTTTCGAAGAACACGTTGCACACGGTCTTGCCGCGCAGCAACGGGACCTTCTTCACGGCCCGGGCACCGACTTCGAGGAACGAGTCGGCGGTGTCGAGGATTTCCGTCAGCAACTCGCGGCGCAGGCCGTCGAGCGAGAGGAAGTGGCGCAGCTGGCCCTGATCATTGAGCTGCAGCGGGCGCTTGGTATCTAGAGGCGTCATCGCGAGGGGGACTCTCAATAGGGCGGATTAAAGGGCAAGGTCTTGCAGTTCGAGGGCCAGCTCCGGGCCGGACAGCTTGACCCGCTCGTGGGCGGCCAGCGACAGGGTCGCGCCGACCACGTTCGGGCGAATCGGCAATTCGCCGGCGTCCAGGTCCAGCAGGCAGACCAGCGTCACGCTGGCCGGGCGGCCGTAGTCGAACAGTTCGTTCATGGCGGCGCGGATAGTCCGACCGCTCATCAGTACGTCGTCGATCAGCACTAGATGCTGGCCTTCGATTTCGAAGGGCAGGGCGGACGGGCGCACCTGCGGGTGCAGGCCGTTCTGGCTGAAGTCGTCGCGGTAGAAGGAAACATCCAGCGTGCCCAATGGCGCGTCGCTGCCCAGCTCTGCGAGCAGGGCCTGGGCGACCCAGACGCCGCCGGTGCGGATGCCGATGTAACGCGGTTCGCTGATGTCACGCTGGGCAAGGTGCGCCTTGAGGCGGGTCGCCATCTGGCTGATCAGATCGGCGGGATTGGGCAGGCTCATGGTTGCTCCTTCTTGGGGTCGAGCCGGTTCTCGCGAACCGGGGCTCGGGTTGTAACCAAAAGAAAAGCGCCGTAGCGCTTGTCAGGATTCAAATAGTGCGGTGTTTTCGTCGAGCCAGCCTTGCAGCAGCAGGGCGGCGGCGATGGCGTCCACCGGGTTGTCGCGGTAGCTGCCTTTCTGTCCGCCGCGCACCAGTCGTTCGCCCTTGGCTTCGAAGGTCGTCAGGCGTTCGTCGTGGGTATAGAAAGGCAGGTTGAAGCGGCCGTTGAGGCGGCGGGCGAATTTTTCGGCGCGGGCGCACATCTCGCTGGGCGTGCCGTCCATGTTCAGCGGCAGGCCGACCACCACGGCGTCGGGTTTCCATTCCTTTATCAGGGCTTCGACCTGATTCCAGTCCGGCACACCGTTTTGCGCCTTCAAGGTGCACAGTTCGCGGGCCTGGCCGGTAATCACCTGGCCGACCGCCACGCCGATCTGTTTGGTGCCGTAGTCGAAGCCGAGGATCAGGCGCAGGGCCATCAGGCGTGTCCTGCCTGGCTGGTCAGCAGGCTGAGGTTGATCCCCAGGTGCCTGGCCGCCGCTTCCAGGCGCAGTTCACTGCTGGTGTTGAACAGGATGTCGGCGTCGTAGGGGCAGGTCAGCCAGGCGTTGTCGGCCAGCTCGGCCTCCAGTTGCCCGGCTTCCCAACCGGCGTAACCGAGGGTGATGACGCTTTTGGCCGGGCCTACGCCATCGGCGATGGCGAACAGCACGTCCTGCGAGGTCGACAGGGCCAGATCGCCGTCCAGCTCGACGGTTGCCTGGAAGGTCTGGCCGGCCGGGTGCAGGACAAAACCGCGATCGGTCTGCACCGGGCCGCCGATGAAGATCGGCACATGCTGGCACAGCGCTGGCGGATCGATGTCCGGGCGCAATTGTTCGAGAATGTCGGCCAGATTCAGCTCTTGCGGTCGGTTGACCACCAGTCCCATGGCGCCATTGGCCGTGTGCTCGACGATGTAGGTCAAGGTGTGGGCAAAGTTCGGGTCGGCCATGTGTGGCATGGCGATCAGGAAGTGATGCTTGAGGTAGCTGGGGCTGACGTTTTTCATGTGCGCTAGTGTGGCGTTCGGGGGGCGAACTGACAAGCTGGAGCGGGCAAAAGATCGGCTCAGTTGCTGGACAGCCGGTCGCCCCGGGCGAATTTCCAGGTGCGGATGATTTCCAGCCGGTCAATGTCCGACAGGTCCCCGGTAAACGGTGCAAACGGGGCTGCCAGGCGCACGATGCGCTGCGCTGCCTGATCCAGCAGCGGCTGGCCGGAAGACTCCAGCACCAGCACTTCATACAGCGAGCCGTCGCGGTTGATCGACACCATCAGGCGCAGATTGCCGTAGATCTGCTTGCGCCGGGCTTCGTCGGGGTAATTGAGGTTGCCGATGCGCTCGACCTTCTTGCGCCATTCGTCCTTGTACCAGGCGCCCTTGTCGCGCATGGTCGACGCGGCGCTCAGGCGGTGGATGCGCGGGCGCTTGGCGTACAGCTGTTGTTCGTTGGCCAGTTCCGCTTCAAGGCTGGCGATGTCGTTGGAGAGCTGCGAGCTGTCGAAAGTCGGGGCATCGACCGTCGGTTTGGTCTCGGTCTTGGCCTCTTCTTTCTTGGTCGGCGCCTTTTTCGGTTTCGGCGCGACAGTAGTCACGGCCGCCTTGGGCGCGGCTTCCTGCACTTCCGGCTTGGCGGCCGGCGGCGGGGTGACTTTCTTGACTTCATTTGCCTGGAAAGGCGCGACCTCGGTGGTCTTGGGGATCGCCTTCTTGTCGAGGGTGCCGCTGCCTTCCTGGTTTTCCTGGGCGAGGAAATCGGCCTTCGCCGGCTTCTTTTCGCTCTTGAAGGTGGCGAGGGTGATTTCCAGGGTTTTGCTGATCTGCTTGGGCTCGACCATGGTGAACCCCACGCCGAGCAGCAGCGCCAAATGGATCAGCGCCGCGAGAAACAGGGTAAATCCGAGGCGATCGACCGGGCGCACGCCTTTATGGGCGAGTTCAGCGGGCAGATCGGACGGAAGTGTCATGACAAGAAAACCAACATCGCGTTTTTCACAGGCCGCGCATGATAACGCAATGTTGGTTTCACGCCTTGGGCTTCAAGCATCAAGCGACAGGCTGCATGTGATGCACATCAAGCTTGCAGCTTTTTCTCGATGGCATCCATCAGCAGGCCGCCGATATCGGTGCCGAAGGCATTGTCGATTTCGCGGATGCAGGTCGGGCTGGTGACGTTGATTTCGGTCAGGTGCTCGCCGATCACGTCCAGGCCGACGAACAGCAGGCCTTTTTCGCGCAAGGTCGGGCCGACCTGGGCGGCGATCCAGCGATCCTTGTCGGTCAACGGACGGGCTTCGCCACGACCACCGGCCGCGAGGTTGCCACGGGTTTCGCCCTGGGCCGGAATCCGCGCCAGGCAGTAATCCACCGGCTCGCCGTCGATCATCAGGATGCGCTTGTCGCCGTCCTTGATCGCCGGCAGGTAGGCCTGGCCCATGATCTGCTGGGCGCCGAGGGCGGTCAGGGTTTCCAGAATCACCGAGAGGTTCGGGTCGCCGGCTCGGTGACGGAAGATCGAGGTGCCGCCCATGCCGTCCAGCGGCTTGAGGATCACATCGCCATGTTTGGCGGCGAATTCACGCAGCACGTCGGCGCGGCGGCTGACCACGGTCGGCGGCGTGCACTGCGGGAACAGGGTGGCGAACAGCTTTTCGTTGCAGTCGCGCAGGCTCTGCGGCTTGTTGACCACCAGCACCCCGGCGGACTCGGCCTGTTCGAGCAGGTAGGTGGAGTAGACGAACTCCATGTCGAACGGCGGATCCTTGCGCATCAGGATCACGTTCAGGTCGCTCAGCAGCGAATCCTGCTCGGTGCCCAGTTCGAACCATTTTTCCGGGTTGGCGAAGACTTTCAGCGGTTTCATCCGCGCCCGTGCCTGGCCTTCGCCCTGATAAAGGTCTTTCTGTTCCATATAGAACAGTTCCCAGCCGCGCTTCTGCGCCGCCAGCAGCATGGCCAGCGAGCTATCCTTTTTATAGGAAATGCTGGCGATAGGGTCCATGACAATCCCGACGCGAACGCTCATTGGGTTTTCCTCGAAAATTGGCTACCGGATCGGTATGAAAAAAGTGCCGCCAGAGTGGCGCCGGGCGGGTTTTCGGTCAAGGAAAAACCCGTCGATAGATTGCGTCTGGAGACTGTGCTAAAAAGGCTCCCAATCGTGCCAGGGGGCGTTCTCAGTTGGTTTCCCCTCCGCGTTGTCGCCTAAAAACGGCCCAGGCAAGGCGCGGGCCGCAGGGAATGGTTGTTCCCTTTCCAAGGCCTGCAACGCAGCCTGGGCCGTTTTTAGGCACAACCCGAAGGGCCGGGCCTGCTGTTGTGCAGGGCTGCGTTGCTCGAAGCTTATTTGGAATGACCAAACTACGCTTCTCGCGCCTTGCCCTGCACAACAGCAGACCCGGCGCGGAGGGGAAACCAGCTGAGAACGCCCCCTGCCCTTGAGCATCAAGGGTTTCCAGCCATCAGTCATCGCAAAACGGACAAATTGATTCGCAAAGGCGACGGTAGAGCCCCCTTATGGAACAGCAGTCCAGCGCCTTGAAGGTCATGGTGATCGACGACTCGAAAACGATTCGTCGCACCGCCGAGACCCTGTTGAAAAATGCAGGGTGCGAAGTCATCACCGCGATCGACGGTTTTGACGCCCTGGCGAAGATCGCCGACCACCATCCCGGGATCATCTTTGTCGACATCATGATGCCGCGTCTGGATGGTTATCAGACCTGCGCTTTAATCAAGAACAACAACGCGTTCAAGGGCACGCCGGTGATCATGCTGTCGTCCCGTGACGGGCTGTTCGACAAGGCCAAGGGGCGGATTGTCGGTTCCGATCAATTTTTGACCAAGCCTTTCAGCAAGGAAGAACTGCTCGACGCGATTTCGGCCCATGTTCCGGGCTTCGCTGCCGCTTTGCCGCAGTAAGACACGCACAGAGACGCTCGGCCAGCGGGCCCGGTGTCGACAAGAAAAATGGGGAAGACCATGGCACGTATCCTGATCGTCGATGATTCGCCGACCGAAATGTACAAACTCACCGGCATGCTGGAAAAGCACGGGCACAAAGTGCTGAAAGCCGAAAACGGCGCCGACGGCGTGGCCCTGGCCCGCCAGGAAAAACCCGACGCGGTGCTGATGGATATCGTCATGCCCGGCCTCAACGGCTTTCAGGCCACCCGTCAGTTGACCAAGGATGCGGAAACCAGCCACATCCCGGTGATCATCATCACCACCAAGGATCAGGAAACCGACAAGGTCTGGGGCACCCGCCAGGGCGCCAAGGACTACCTGACCAAACCGGTCGACGAAGACACGCTGATCAAGACCCTGAACAACGTGCTGGCCGGTTGATCGCGCCGCCATGAGCGAGTCGCTGACCGCGTTCGAACTGTTGTGGCAGATCGACCAGCGCTGTCGCCTGCTGGCGGCGGACCTGCCGTCGCAACCGGCGCGCCAGGATCGCTGGAGCGGCATCGGCTTTCGTCTGGGCGAGCACTGGTACGTCACGCCGATGGGCGAAGTCAGCGAAGTGCTGCCCGAACTGCGCGTCACCCAGTTGCCGGGCGTCAAGCCATGGGTCAAGGGCGTGGCCAATCTGCGCGGACGCCTGCTGCCGGTCATGGACCTGTGCGGATTCTTCGGCCATGAACTGTCACCGATGCGCAAACAGCGGCGGGTATTGGTGGTAGAGCATCAGGACGTGTTTGCCGGGTTGCTGGTCGATGAAGTCTTCGGCCTGCAGCACTTCGAGCAGGACAGTTTCGAATCCGTCTCGATCAGTAAGCGGCAAGGCTCCAAGGGCGAGTTCATCAAGGGCTATTTCCGGCGCGAGCAGAACTGGCGGGTGTTCAGCCTGTTTGCGCTGGCGCAGTCACCGAGTTTCATGCACGTCGCGGTTTAACAGGCGAGGACCGATGATCAAAGCAAAAACAGGCAAGCCCGCAGAAGGCTCGCGCAGCCGCTCGCAGATCATCGTGCTGTTCATCGCACTGATCGTGTTCATCATGCTGCTGTTCGCCAACTTCGCTTACCTCAACACCCAGGCCAACTACGACAAGCAGTACATCGGCCACGCCGGCGAGCTGCGGGTGTTGTCGCAGCGGATCGCCAAGAACGCCACCGAAGCCGCTGCCGGCAAGGCCGCCGCGTTCAAACTGTTGAGCGATGCGCGCAACGACTTCGCCCAACGCTGGGGCTACCTGAAGAAAGGCGACCCGGCCACCGGCCTGCCGCCCGCGCCGTCCACCGTGCGCCCGGAAATGCGCGCCGTGCAGTTGGACTGGGAACGCCTGCTGAAAAACACCGACGCAATTCTCTCCAGCGAACAGACCGTGCTGTCCCTGCATCAGGTGGCCGCGACCCTGGCCGAAACCGTGCCGCAATTGCAGATCGAATACGAAAAGGTCGTGGAAATCCTCCTGCAACGCGGCGCTCCGGCGGCGCAGGTGGCGATGGCCCAGCGTCAGTCGCTGCTGGCCGAACGGATTCTCGGCGCGGTGAACACCGTGCTCTCCGGCGATGAAAACTCGCAGCAGGCCGCCGATGCCTTCGGTCGCGATGCCGCGCGCTTCGGTCAGGTGCTTAACGGCATGCTGCAGGGCAACCCGGCCCTGAAGATCAGCCAGGTCGAAGACCGCGATGCCCGCGCTCGCTTGAGCGAGATTTCCGAGCTGTTCCAGTTCGTCTCGGGTTCGGTGGATGAAATCCTCGAAACCTCGCCGGAGCTGTTCAAGGTCCGTGAGTCGGCCACCAATATCTTCAGCCTGTCGCAGACCCTGCTCGACGAAGCCTCGCACCTGGCCACCGGTTTCGAAAACCTCGCCGGCGGTCGCAGCACCGATACCATTGGCGGTTACGTGCTGGGCCTGCTGGCGCTGGCTTCGATCATCCTGATCGGCATGGTCATGGTCCGGGAAACCAACCGTCAGTTGCGCGAGACCGCCGAGAAAAACGAACGCAACCAGAACGCGATCATGCGCCTGCTCGACGAGATCGAAGACCTCGCCGACGGCGACCTGACCGTGACCGCCTCGGTGACCGAAGACTTCACCGGGACCATCGCCGACTCGATCAACTATTCGGTCGATCAGTTGCGTGATCTGGTGGCGACCATCAATCTCACCGCCGGCCAGGTCGCCGCTGCGGTGCAGGAAACCCAGGCCACCGCGATGCACCTGGCCCAGGCCTCGGAGCATCAGGCCCAGCAGATTTCCGAAGCCTCGACCGCGATCAGCGACATGGCCCAGTCCATCGATCAGGTGTCGGCCAACGCCGCCGAATCTTCGGCGGTGGCCGAGCGTTCGGTGGAGATCGCCAACAAGGGCAACGAGGTGGTGCACAACACCATCCATGGCATGGACAACATCCGCGAACAGATCCAGGACACCGCCAAGCGCATCAAGCGCCTGGGCGAGTCGTCCCAGGAAATCGGCGACATCGTCAGCCTGATCGATGACATTGCCGACCAGACCAACATTCTCGCCCTCAACGCGGCAATCCAGGCCTCGATGGCCGGTGATGCCGGGCGCGGTTTCGCGGTGGTGGCCGACGAAGTGCAACGGCTGGCCGAGCGTTCGTCCGCCGCGACCCGGCAGATCGAGACGCTGGTGCGGGCGATCCAGACCGACACCAACGAAGCCGTGATTTCCATGGAACAGACCACCACCGAAGTGGTGCGCGGCGCACGGCTGGCGCAGGATGCCGGTGTGGCCCTGGAAGAAATCGAAGGCGTGTCCAAGATCCTCGCGGCGCTGATCCAGAGCATTTCCAATGCGGCGCAGCAGCAGACGTCTTCGGCCGGGCAGATTTCCCTGACGATGAACGTGATCCAGCAGATCACCTCGCAGACCTCGTCCGGCTCCACGGCCACCGCCGAGAGCATCGGCAACCTGGCGAAAATGGCCAGCCAGTTGCGGCGCTCGGTGTCCGGGTTCACCTTGCCGGCGGCGCCTGCGCCCGTCGCGGACAAGGCGTGAGGCCTGCGGGCGAGTCCATGTCGAGCGGAGTGGTTATGGGTGACCGGCACGACTACGTGGCCCTCGAATGGGTCAAGGGTGAAATAGCCGAGACGCTGAGGCAGGCGCATCAGGCCATCGAAGCCGTGCTCGACGATCCGCAGTCGGTGCCGGGGCTGGACGAATGCCTGGCCTGCATCCATCAGGTCCACGGCAGCCTGCAAATGGTCGAGTTCTACGGCGCGGCATTGCTTGCCGAAGAAATGGAACACCTGGTCGAAGCGTTGCAGAACGACCGCGTCAGCCACCGCGACGAAGCGCTGCACTTGCTGTTGCAGGCGCTGGGTCAGTTGCCGATCTACCTCGACCGCGTGCAGGGCGCCCGCCGTGACCTGCCGCTGGTGGTGCTGCCGCTGATCAACGACTTGCGCAGCGCCCGGGGCGAAAGCCTGTTGTCGGAAACCAGCCTGTTCAGCCCGCAGTTGCCCGAGCTGGCGCCGCTGGGCGAGGAAACCCTGGCGCTGCTTGAACCGGCAGAGCTGCCGAATGTGCTGCGCAAGTTGCGCCAGATGCTGCAAATGGCGCTGGTCGGATTGCTCCGCGAGCAGGACGACCAGACGCACCTCGGTTACCTGGCCAAGGTCTTTACCCGGCTTGAAGCACTCAGCGGTCACTCGCCGCTGAGCCCGTTGTGGCAGGTCGCCTCGGCGCTGGTCGAAGGCATGCGCGAAGGGCGGATCGCCAACAGCCCGGCCCTGCGCAGCCTGTTCAAGGACGCCGACAAGGAACTCAAGCGCCTGCTCGACCAAGGCATGCCCGGCCTCAACCAGCCGCCACCGCCTGAACTGCTGAAAAGCCTGCTGTTTTATATCGCCAAAGCCGAACATCCCACCGGGCAGATGCTGACCATGAAAGATCGCTACTCCCTGGACGACGCGCTGCCCGACAGCGCGATGGTCGACGAAGAACGCGCGCGCCTGGCCGGCCCCGACCGTGATGCCATGCGCTCGGTGCTCGCGGCGCTGTGCGAAGAGCTGGTGCGGGTCAAGGAACGCCTCGACCTGTTCGTGCGCAGCGACCGTCAGCACGCCTCGGATCTGGACAGCCTGCTGGCGCCGCTGCGGCAGATCGCCGACACCCTGGCGGTGCTCGGTTTCGGCCAGCCGCGCAAGGTCATCATCGATCAACTGGCGGTGGTGCTGAGCCTTGCGCAAGGCCAGCGCGAACCGAACGACGCCACGCTGATGGACGTCGCCGGCGCCTTGCTCTACGTCGAGGCGACGCTGGCCGGGATGGTTGGCACAGTGGAACCGGAGAGCCCGGAAGACTCGCGCCTGCCGACTACCGACCTGACGCAGATCCATCAGATCGTGATCAAGGAAGCGCGCATCTGCCTGCAACAGGCCAAGGACATGATCGTCGACTACATCGACGCCGACTGGGATCGCCAGCAACTGCAAAGCCTGCCGGCACTGCTGACCCAAGTTCGGGGCGCGCTGGCGATGATTCCGCTGACGCGAGCGGCAAGCCTCCTCGAAGCCTGCAACGGATTTATCCGCGAGCATCTGTTGCTCGACCCTCACGAGCCGGGCTGGCAACAACTCGACAGCCTTGCCGACGCCATCAGCAGCCTCGAGTACTACCTTGAGCGCCTGACCGACGACCCGCAGGCACCCAGCGAACACTTGCTGGATATCGCGCAGAAAAGCCTCGCCAGTCTCGGCTTCTTTCCTGACGAACAGCCCGGCGAGCCGCATGTGCCGGTGCTCGACGATGTGCTCAGCCCCAGTGAAGCCCTGGTGATGCAGGATTTGCAGGAGCTGGACGATCCGCAGATCGTGCAGTCGTTGGCCGAAGTGCTGGCCAGCCCGGTGTCGGCGGTCAACCCGCCGGCCTTGACCACGCCGGGCAGTCTGCTGCCGCCACCGGCCGACGAAGAACCGGTGGATGACGAGCTGCGCGAAGTGTTCCTCGAAGAGACCGGGGAAGTGCTCGAGGTGCTGAGCGAATACCTGCCGCGCTGGTCTGCCGAGCCCGATGATCGCGCTGCCCTGAGTGAACTGCGCCGCGCTTTCCACACCCTCAAGGGCAGTGGCCGGATGGTGCGCGCGCTGGTCCTCGGCGAGCTGGCCTGGGCGGTGGAAAACCTGCTCAACCGCGTGCTGGAACACAGCGTCGAACCCGGCCCGGCGGTGCGCCAGTTGCTGGCCGACACACTTCTGCTGTTGCCGGACCTGATCACCGAATTCGCCACCAACGGCCAGCGTCAGCGCCATGATGTCGATCAACTGGCGGCCCGCGCCCATGCGCTGGCCAAGGGCGATACGCCGCTGCCGGCCGAAGACGTGGAAGACGTTGCAGCCCTCGATCCGCTGTTGCTGGAGATCTTTCGCAACGAAGCCGAAACCCACCTCGCCAGCCTCAATCGCTTCCTCGATCAGGCCGCCGAGCATATGCCGCTACAGGCTAGCGACGAGTTGCAGCGCGCGCTGCACACACTCAAGGGCAGCGCGTCGATGGCGGGAGTTTCGCCGATTGCCGAACTGGCGGCGCCGCTCGATAAACTGGCCCGGGAATTCAAGGCCCATCAACTGGCGCTGGACCTCGACGAAGTGGAACTGCTGCTCGAAGCCGAGGGCCTGTTCCGCGTCGGTCTGCGTCAGCTCAAACACGATCCGCTGGCGCCGATTGTCGGCGCGCAGTCGTTGATCAAACGCACCGAAACCCTGCTCAGCGAGCGCCTGGAATCGGTCCTCAACGCCCCCAGCAGTGCGTTGCGGGTCAAGCGCGATCCGCAACTGATCAACAACTTTCTGGCTCAGGGCATGGACATCCTGCTCGACGCCGAAAACCTTTTGCAGCGCTGGCAGCAGCACCCCGGCGAACGTCAGGAACTCAGCGCTCTGCTGGATGAGCTGACTACCCTGGGCGAGGGCGCGCACCTGGCGGATCTGCTGCCGGTGGATGTGCTGTGCGAAGCCTTGCTCGATCTGTACGGCGCCGTCGAAGAAAGCAGCCTGGCGGTCAGCGAGCGGTTTTTCCATGAGGCGCAGCAGGCTCACGAAGCGCTGATCAACATGCTCGACGAACTGGCCGCCGGCCAGGAAATCACCCCGCAACCGCAGCGCATCCGCGCCTTGCACGAACTGCTCGACGAGAGCCTCGACCCGTCGTCCATGGGCCTGATCCGCAGTGACGGCAGCCGCACCCTGAGCATCCGCGAACTGGGCAGCGCCACCGCCGAACTGCAACAGCACGGTGTCGACAACGGGCCGGATGACGAGATCGTCGAGATTTTCCTCGAAGAGGCGGTGGACATTCTCGACAGCGCCGGCCAAGCCTTGCAGCGCTGGTTGAAGGATCCGGAAAACGGCGCACCGCTGTCGTCGTTGCAACGGGATTTGCACACGCTCAAGGGCGGCGCGCGGATGGCCGAGGTGGCGGCGGTCGGCGATCTGGCCCATGAGCTGGAAGGCCTTTACGAAGGGCTGGTGGATCGTCGTTACAGCCACAGCGAAGCCCTCGACCGATTGCTGCGCCAGAGCCACGAGCGTCTGGCACAGTTCCTCGAACTGTTGCACCAGCACCAGCCGCTGGATCCGGCGCAGGACCTGATCGAGGCGATTCGCGGTTTCCGTCAGGGCCCGAGCGCCAGTCCCGAAACACCGTCAGCCGGCGTCACGCAGGATGGCCCCGGACACGATCCGGAGCTGCTGGAGATCTTCCTCGAAGAAGGTTTCGACATCATCGAAAACTCCGGCGCCGCGCTGCTGCGCTGGCAGGCCGAGCCCGGCAATCGCCAGGAAGTGGAAACCCTGCTGCGCGACCTGCACACCCTCAAGGGCGGCGCGCGGATGGTGGAGATCGGCCCGATCGGCGATCTCGCCCACGAGCTGGAATACCTTTACGAAAGCCTGTCCGCCGGCACCTTGCAAGGCAGCGCCGAACTGTTTGCGCTGTTGCAGCGCGGCCATGACCGCTTGGCGCAGATGCTCGATGCGGTACGTGCCGGCCAGCCGTGCCCACCGGCAGACCGGTTGATCAGCGCGATCCAGAATTTCAGCCATCCGGTGGTTGTGCAAACACCGGCGTCCGTGCCGCCGGTGGCGGTCAAGGTCGAGCCTGCTGCCCCGGTGCCCGAGGCGGGGGCGGACATGGTCAAGGTCTCCGCCGAGTTGCTGGATGAACTGGTCAACCTTGCCGGCGAAACCTCGATTTTCCGTGGGCGAATCGAACAGCAAGTCAGCGATGCGCAGACCGCTTTGCACGAGATGGAAACCACCATCGAGCGGATGCGCGACCAGTTGCGCCGGCTCGACACCGAAACCCAGGGGCGGATCCTCAGTCGTCAGCAAGTGGACGCCGAACGCCTCGGCTACGAAGACTTCGACCCGCTGGAAATGGACCGCCATTCGCAGTTGCAGCAGCTGTCACGGGCGCTGTTCGAGTCCGCCTCCGACTTGCTGGATCTGAAGGAAACCCTCGACCGGCGCACCCACGACGCGGAGAACCTGTTGCAGCAGCAGGGCCGGATCAACACCGAGTTGCAAGAAGGTCTTATGCGCACGCGCATGGTGCCGTTCGAGCGCATGTTGCCGCGTCTGAAACGTATCGTCCGGCAGGTCGCCGAAGAGCTGGGCAAGGACGTCGCGTTCAGCGTCGGCAACGCCGAAGGCGAGATGGACCGCAATGTCCTCGAACGCATGGCCGCACCGCTGGAGCACATGCTGCGCAATGCCGTCGACCATGGTCTGGAGTCCGCCGAAGTCCGGCTGGCGGCGGGCAAACCGGCGCAAGGGCAGATCAGCCTCGACCTGTCTCGCGAGGGCGGCGACATCGTGTTCGACATCCGCGACGATGGTGCAGGCGTGCCGCTGGACGCCGTGCGGCGCAAGGCGATCAAGCGCGGCCTGTTGGCGCCGGACGCCGAGATCAGCGACCGCGAGGTGTTGCAGTTCATCCTCCAGCCAGGCTTTTCCACCGCCGAGAAAATCACCCAGATTTCCGGGCGCGGCGTGGGCATGGACGTGGTGCACGAAGAAGTCCGGCAACTGGGCGGCACCATGAGTATCGACTCGGTGCCGGGGCAGGGCGTGCACTTCCGCATTCGCCTGCCGTTCACCGTGTCGGTCAACCGTGCGCTGATGGTGCAGTGCGGTGAGGATCAGTATGCGATTCCGCTGAACACCATCGACGGCATCGTCCGCGTGCTGCCGAATGAACTGGACGGGCATTTCCGTCTCGATCCGCCGAGTTATCAGTACGGCGGTCAGCGTTATGAACTGTGCTACCTCGGCGAGCTGCTGAAAACCGCGCCACGGCCGAAACTGTCCGGCCAGAGCCTGCCGGTGCCGGTCTTGCTGGTGCAGTGCAACGACCGGCACATCGCGGTGCAGGTCGATACGATGGCCGGTACCCGCGAGATCGTGGTCAAGAGTCTCGGCCCGCAGTTCGCGTCGGTGCAGGGTGTGTCCGGGGCGACGATTCTCGGCGATGGCCGAGTGGTGCTGATTCTCGACCTGCTGGCGCCGATCCGCGCGATGCAGGCACGGTTGCCGCAGCGTCCGGCCAGCCATGAAATCGAGAGCGAACCGCAGAAGCCGTTGCTGGTGATGGTGGTCGACGATTCGGTAACGGTGCGCAAGGTCACCAGCCGTCTGCTCGAACGCCACGGCATGAACGTGCTGACTGCCAAGGACGGGGTCGATGCGATGCTGCTGCTGGAAGAACACATGCCCGACCTGATGCTGCTCGACATCGAAATGCCGCGCATGGACGGCTTCGAAGTGGCGACCCAGGTGCGTCATGACGAACGCCTGCAACACCTGCCGATCATCATGATCACCTCGCGCACCGGCCAAAAACACCGCGACCGCGCGATGGCCATCGGCGTCAACGACTACCTCGGCAAGCCGTACCAGGAATCGGTGCTTCTCGAAAGCATCGCCCTGTGGAGCAAAAAACATGCATGAACGGCGTCACAACCAACGCTCCAGCCAACTCACCGGGCTGCTGCTGCCGCTGGCGGATCGCAACCTGATCCTGCCCAACGTCGCCGTTGCCGAGCTGATCGACTACCAGTCCAGCGCCTTCGATCTCGACACACCGCCGTGGTATCTCGGCCGGGTGACCTGGCGCGAGCGGCAGATTCCGCTGCTGAGTTTCGAGTCGGCGTGCGGCAACAAGATCGTCATTGGCGAACGGGCGCGAATCGTCATCCTAAATGCCCTCGGCGGGCGGCCGGAGTTGAAGTTCATCGCGCTGCTGGTGCAGGGAATTCCGCGCTCGTACAAGCTCGACAGTCAGTTGAGTTATGTCGACGTGCCGCTGTGTGCGCTGGAGCAGGCGGCGGTGCAGGTGGGGGAGCAGGTGGCGAAGGTGCCGGATTTGTTGGCATTGGAGACGTTGTTGGTGGATGCGGGGTTGGTCTAAGTTCGCTTGAGTTTTGTGTTGCCTCTTCCCCCTTTCCCTCACCCCAGCCCTCTCCCGGAGGGAGAGGGGGCCGACCGAGGTGTCTGACGTTTTCCATCAACCTGAAAAAACCAGTCGATTATGGATTCGCTGCAAATCGTTCACCTCGGTGCATCTCGCCAATATCCCACGGTCAGTCCCCTCTCCCTCCGGGAGAGGGCTAGGGTGAGGGCGGCTCTTGATCATTACGCTGACCGTAATGATTCACCGCCGCGCTTGATTGATGCCCCCACCCGACACTCCTAAGGTAGCTCCACGACAGCGAACCCCGTGGAGTGAGCATGACAACAACAATATCCCCCGACTCGCGCTGGACGCGGCGGCGTGACGAGAAGCAGCGGCGCCTCGACAAGGTGCGCGGGCTGGCCGACGGTGCGGTGTTGCCCACCGACAAAATCGTCGCAGCGCTTGAGGCGCTGATCCTGCCCGGCGACCGCGTGGTGCTGGAAGGCAACAACCAGAAGCAGGCGGATTTCCTTTCCCGCGCGCTGGCCAAGGCCGATCCTGAAAAGCTCCACGACCTGCACATGATCATGCCCAGCGTCGGTCGCTCCGAGCATCTGGACCTGTTCGAACGCGGCATCGCCCGCAAGCTCGATTTCTCCTTCGCCGGCACCCAGAGCCTGCGCATCAGCCAGTTGCTCGAAGACGGTCTGCTGGAAGTCGGCGCGATCCACACCTACATCGAACTCTACGCCCGGCTGGTGGTGGACCTGATCCCCAACGTCGTGCTTTCGGCCGGGTTCATGGCCGACCGTGCCGGCAACATCTACACCGGCCCGAGCACCGAAGACACCCCGGCGCTGATCGAACCGGCAGCCTTCAGTGACGGCATCGTCATCGTCCAGGTCAATCAACTGGTGGACGACGTCAGCGAACTGCCTCGCGTGGACATTCCCGCGTCGTGGGTCGATTTCGTGGTAGTGGCGGACAAGCCGTTCTACATCGAACCGCTGTTCACCCGCGACCCTCGCCACATCAAGCCTGTGCACGTGCTGATGGCGATGATGGCGATCCGCGGGATCTACGAAAAACACAACGTGCAGTCGCTGAACCACGGCATCGGTTTCAACACCGCCGCCATCGAACTGATCCTGCCGACCTACGGTGAATCCCTCGGCCTCAAGGGCAAGATCTGTCGCAACTGGACGCTCAACCCGCACCCGACCCTGATCCCGGCTATCGAGAGTGGCTGGGTCGAAAGTGTGCATTGCTTCGGCACCGAACTGGGCATGGAAAACTACATCGCCGCTCGTCCCGACGTGTTCTTCACCGGCCGTGACGGCTCGCTGCGTTCCAACCGGATGTTCTGCCAACTGGCCGGGCAGTACGCGGTGGACCTGTTCATCGGCGCGACCCTGCAAGTCGATGGCGATGGTCATTCCTCCACCGTGACCCGTGGCCGCCTCGCCGGTTTCGGTGGCGCGCCGAACATGGGCCACGACCCGCGTGGTCGGCGTCACGGCACTCCGGCCTGGCTCGATATGCGCCATGACGATTCGCAGCAACCGATGCTCGAACGTGGCAAGAAACTCGTGGTGCAGATGGTCGAGACCTTCCAGGAGGGCGGCAAACCGACCTTCGTCGAAACCCTCGACGCGGTGGAGGTGGCGAAGAAAAGCGGCATGCCGCTGGCGCCGATCATGATCTACGGCGACGACGTCACTCACCTGCTCACCGAAGAAGGCATCGCCTACCTGTACAAGGCGCGTTCGCTGGAAGAGCGTCAGGCGATGATCGCTGCCGTTGCCGGCGTCACCGCCATCGGTCTGCGGCACAACCCGAAAGACACCGAACGCATGCGCCGTGAAGGCCTGATCGCCTTGCCCGAAGACCTCGGCATCCGTCGCACCGACGCCACCCGCGAATTGCTGGCGGCGAAAAGCGTGGCCGATCTGGTCGAGTGGTCCGGCGGCCTCTACAACCCGCCCGCCAAGTTCAGGAGCTGGTAATGCACGCACTCAACCTGAAAGCGAAACCTGTTTCTTTGGCTGACCGATTAGCGGATCTGGCGGTGGACGCGCTGATCGACGAAGCCGACCTGTCACCGAAACCCGCGCTGGTCGACCGCCGTGGCAACGGTGCGCACACCGATCTGCACCTGGGATTGATGCATGCCTCGGCGCTGGCGTTGTGGCCGGCGTTCAAGGAAATGGCCGAAGCCGCGCTCGAGTTCGGCGAGATCGGCTTGCCGCTGCGCGAAACCATTGGCCGCATTGGCCGGGAAGGCGAGCAAGCGATGCTCGCCACCACCAACGGCGTGAACACCCATCGCGGGGCGATCTGGGCGCTGGGCCTGCTGGTCACGGCTGCTGCGCTGGACACCAAATCCACCAGCGCTGGCGCCGTCACTCTGCGTGCTGCGCGTCTGGCGTTACTCGATGACCGTCATGCGCCGCGCCCGCTGAGCCATGGCGCGCAAGTCGCCCAGCGCTACGGCGCTCGTGGTGCCCGGGAAGAAGCGCAACTCGGCTTCCCGTCCGTGGTGCAGCGCGGTCTGCCGCAGCTCAAACGCAGCCGCGCCGCCGGCCATGGCGAACAGAACGCCCGGCTCGATGGCTTGCTCGCAATCATGACCGACCTCGCCGACACCTGCGTCCTCTATCGCGCCGGCGAACCGGGCCTGCACGCCATGCAATACGGCGCCCAGGCAGTGCTCGACGCCGGTGGCAGCGCCAGCCTCACCGGTCGCCGTCGCCTGCACGAACTGGATCAACAACTCATCGCATTGAATGCCTCGCCCGGTGGCGCCGCTGACTTGCTCGCCGCCAGCCTGCTGCTCGACCGGATCGAGCGCGACGGCATCCTTCAGGGAGCGTTTTGATGGAAACCTTATCCTTTGAATTCCCCGCCGGGCAGCCGCCGCGCGGTCGGGCGCTGGTTGGTTGTGTCGGCTCGGGCGATCTGGAAGTGCTGATCGAACCGGGCCTGGCCGGCAAGCTGACGATCAATGTGCAGACCTCGGTCAACGGCGCGCAGCAGCGCTGGCAGCATCTGTTTGCGCGGATGTTCGACGGCACCACGCCACCGGCGATGGCCATCGATATCCACGACTTCGGCGCGACCCCGGGCGTGGTGCGCCTGCGTCTGGAACAAGGCTTCGAGGAGATCGGCCATGACTGACACCTCGGCACTTTTGCACAAACACAGCTTCGTCGAACTCGGCGCCCGGCAGAGGGCGAAAGCCCTGCTCGACACCGGCACTTTCCGCGAACTGCTCGACCCGTTTCAACGCGTCATGTCGCCATGGCTCGAACGTCAGGGCGTGGTGCCCCAGGCCGATGACGGCGTGGTGATCGCCAAGGGCAGCCTCGACGGTTTGCCAGTGGTGATCGCCGCCATCGAAGGCGCGTTTCAAGGCGGCAGCCTCGGCGAAGTCGGCGGCGCCAAAATCGCCGGCGCACTGGAACTGGCTGCCGAGGACAACCGCAAAGGCATCCCGACCCGCGCCATCCTGCTGCTGGAAACCGGCGGCGTGCGTTTGCAGGAAGCCAATCTCGGGCTGGCGGCGATTGCCGACATTCATGCGGCGATTGTCGATTTGCAGCAATACCAACCCGTGGTCGGCGTGGTGGCCGGTAGTGTCGGTTGCTTTGGCGGGATGTCGATTGCCGCCGCGCTGTGCAGCTACTTGCTAGTGACCCAGGAAGCACGCCTCGGCCTGAACGGCCCGCAGGTGATCGAACAGGAAGCCGGGATCGAGGAATACGACTCCCGCGACCGCCCCTTCATCTGGAGTATGACCGGCGGTGAGCAACGTTTCGCCAGTGGTCTGGTTGACCGTTATGTCGCCGATGACGTGGCGCAGATTCGCCAGCAGGTCGGCGAGTTGCTGCAACGAGGTCTGCCAGCGCAACCGCGCAGCCAGCGGGCCGAGTGGTTCCTGCAACGGCTGACGAGCCTGGACACTGACAAGCAAATCGAGCCTTCGGTGGTTCGCGATCTGTATCAAGGAGAGCGCTCATGAGTGGTTATTCCGTGCGCGGTTTGAACTGGTTCAACGCCTTGAGCGTTGGCGCGAATGCGGTTCAGGGTTTGCCGGCATCGCTGAAGGTCGCCGACGGTGAGCTCGGGCGCTTTATCGCGGTGGTCGCCAATCCGCAAAACCGTTTCCCTCGCGCTCGCAACGGCGAAGTCGGTTTGCTCGAAGGCTGGGGTCTGGCCAGGGCTGTGGATGACGCGATCACTGCCGACCGTGACAAAACACAAAAGCGCCCATTGATCGCCATCGTCGATGTGCCGAGCCAGGCCTACGGTCGCCGCGAAGAAGCGCTCGGCATTCATCAGGCGTTGGCCGGTGCGGCGGACGCTTATGCCCGTGCGCGTCTGGCCGGGCATCCGGTGATTGCGCTGCTGGTGGGCAAGGCCATGTCGGGGGCGTTTCTCGCTCACGGATATCAGGCCAATCGCTTGATCGCCCTGCGTGATCCGGGGGTGATGGTGCACGCGATGGGCAAGGCTTCGGCGGCGCGGGTGACCTTGCGCAGCGTCGAAGAACTGGAAGCCCTGGCGTCCAGCGTGCCGCCGATGGCCTATGACATCGACAGCTACGCCAGCCTCGGGTTGCTCTGGGAAACGCTGTCGGTGCAGCAGATTGAGCAGCCGACGGAGGAGGATCTGGCGCGGGTCGGCGAATGCCTGAAGCAAGCCATCGGTGATATTGGCGCAACGGATTTGAGCAATCGTCTCGGCGCGAAAAATCGCGAAGCCTCCAGCCGCGTGCGTGAACTGTTGAGGGCGCAGTGGTGAACACGCCTCTGGCCCACGACTTGCTGTGGGGCATGACGCCGGCGCAGTTGCCGGCTGATGCGCCGCAGTGGGCGATTGACTCGCTGGCTGCCGGTCAACCGGTGGTGGTGCGGCGGGCGTTGAGTGAGGAGGGATTGGTGGCGGTGGGCGTGCGTGGTCGGTTGCGCGAGCAGCGGATGGCGGCGTTCATGGCGATCGATTCGATTGCTTGCCGGGTCAGCCCGGAAGCGCTTTGTCAGGTCGAGAGCGAGCGTGATCTGCCGGTCATGCAGGCGCTTCGGCAACTGCGGCCGGTGCTCGATGATTGCGGCTGGATCTGGGGCGTCAGTGGCAGTGTCGGGTTTGAACTGGCGAGTGGTTTTGCGGCGATGCACGAAGCTAGCGATCTCGACCTGATCCTGCGGACACCGCAACTCATCACCCGTAATCAGGCACGTAAATTGGTCGCGGTTTTCGATCAGGCGATCTGCCGGGTCGACCTGCAATTGCAGACGCCATTCGGTGCCGTTGCCCTGCGCGAATGGGCCGGAAATGCTTCGCGGGTGCTTCTTAAAAACGCCCATGAAGCCTGTCTGGTGTCTGATCCGTGGAACCCGCAGGAGCAGGCAGCGTGAGCAGCCTGCTGGTGTTTCCCGGCCAGGGCGCGCAGCAGCCCGGCATGCTCCAGCGTTTGCCTCGGGAAACGCTGATCGAGGCCAGTGAAAGCCTCGGTGAAGATGTCTTGCGGCTGGATTCCGGCGAAGCGTTGCGCAGCACGCGAGCGGTACAGCTCTGCCTGCTGATCGCCGGTGTCGCGGGCTCGCGGCAATTGTTGCAGGACGGACTCACTGCTGATTACGTCGCCGGTCTGTCCGTCGGTGCGTATCCGGCAGCGGTGGTCGCCGAAGCATTGAGCTTCAGCGATGCGTTGCATCTGGTCAGCCTGCGCGGCGAGTTGATGCAGCAGGCTTATCCACAGGGCTTCGGCATGACCGCGATCATCGGTCTGCAACTATCCACAGTCGAAGATTTGCTGGCTCAGGTGCACAGCGCAGAAACACCGGTGTATCTGGCCAACATCAACGCCGATAACCAAGTGGTTATTGCCGGTAGTGACAAGGCGATGCAAGCGGTCGCCGAGCTGGCGCGCAGTCGTGGCGCTGGTCTGGCAAAACGTCTGGCGGTCAGCGTGCCGTCGCACTGCCCGTTGCTGGACGAGCCTGCGCAAACCCTCGCCGAAGCGTTCGCCAGGGTAGAACTGAAAACACCGAAAATCGCTTACCTGAGCGGCAGCCGCGCAAGGCCTGTGACCAAGGTTGAAGCTTTGCGCGACGATCTCGCCTTCAACATGTGCCGCGTGGTGGACTGGCGCGGCACCGTGCAAAGCGCCTACGAGCGCGGTGTGCGGTTACAAATCGAACTGCCGCCCGGTGCGGTGCTGACCGGGTTGGCGCGCCGGGTGTTCGAACAGGGGACTGTCACTGCCTTCGACAGTGCCCGGCTCGACACCTTGCAGGCGCTTTTGCGTGAAGAGGAGGGCCGACGACCCTAAATCACCGACTCAGGCTTCGAACAACAAAAACAACATTCGACGATGCACTTTGAGGACTACAACAATGATTATTTACGGTGTGGCGCTGCTGGCGATCTGTACGCTGGCAGGGGTGATCATGGGTGACCTGCTCGGCGTGCTGCTGGGGGTCAAATCCAACGTCGGCGGGGTCGGCATCGCCATGATCCTGTTGATCTGCGCGCGGTTGTGGATGCAGAAACGCGGTGGCATGACCAAGGATTGCGAGATGGGCGTCGGCTTCTGGGGCGCCATGTACATTCCGGTGGTGGTGGCGATGGCCGCACAACAGAACGTCGTCACCGCCCTGCACGGCGGCCCGGTGGCGGTGCTGGCGGCGATCGGTTCGGTGGTGGTCTGTGGCTGCACGATTGCCCTGATCAGCCGTACCCACAAGGGCGAGCCTTTGCCCGACGAGCCGGCGGAAATCTCCCCGGTCGGCACACCGGTAGGAGGTCGCTGATATGTGGGATCTCATTGAAAAAGGTCTGGAACACAACGGTCTGATCACCGCGTTCGCCTTCGTCGGCGTGATCATGTGGGTCTCGGTGATCCTCTCCAAACGCCTGACCTTCGGGCGGATTCACGGCTCGGCGATTGCCATCGTCATCGGCCTGGTGCTGGCCTGGGTCGGCGGGACGATGACGGGCGGGCAGAAAGGCCTGGCGGACCTGACGCTGTTCTCCGGCATCGGCCTGATGGGCGGCGCGATGTTGCGGGATTTCGCCATCGTTGCTACCGCGTTCGAGGTGCAGGCCACTGAAGCGAAGAAGGCCGGGATGATTGGGGTGATCGCACTGCTGCTGGGCACGATCCTGCCGTTCATTGTCGGTGCGTGCATGGCCTATGCGTTCGGTTATCGCGATGCGGTGAGCATGACCACCATCGGCGCCGGTGCGGTGACTTACATTGTCGGCCCGGTGACCGGTGCGGCGATTGGCGCGACGTCGGATGTCATGGCGTTGTCGATTGCCACCGGGTTGATCAAGGCGATTCTGGTGATGGTCGGCACGCCGGTGGCGGCGCGCTGGATGGGCCTGGACAACCCGCGCTCGGCGATGGTGTTTGGCGGGCTGGCCGGGACGGTGAGTGGTGTGACGGCGGGGTTGGCGGCGACGGATCGGCGGTTGGTGCCTTATGGGGCGTTGACGGCTACGTTTCACACTGGATTGGGTTGTCTCCTTGGGCCGTCGCTGCTGTTCTTCATCGTGCGCGGGATTGTTGGCTGAACGTCAAAAGCCCCTCACCCTAGCCCTCTCCCGGAGGGAGAGGGGACTGACCGAGTTGTTTATGCGCTATACATCGACCTGAGACTCCTGAGTCGAACTCAGGTTTGAAAAGCCCCCGGTCTGCTCCCTTTCCCCCTCGCCCCCTTGGGGGAGAGGGTTGGGGTGAGGGGGGAAGCCCTTGATCTTGATCTGCTTTTAATCACACCGCCGACTGGCGATTCGCATACATCCGACACTCCGCCAACAACGCCAACAAATTCGGATCCCGCTCTTTAGCCTTCAAAAACACCACCCCAATGTGCTGCTGCAACCGGTACTTTTCCTGCAACGGAATCAGCTTCACCCGGTTCTCGTACACCGCCGCAATCCTCCCCGGCAGCAACGCATAACCCACCCCCGAGCTGACCATGCTCAGCAGGGTGAAGATGTCGTTGACCTGCATCGCCACCTTCGGCTCGAACCCCGCCTGCCTGAACACGCGGATGCCGTCCTGATGGGTGGCGAAGCCTTGGGTTAGGGTGATGAAGGTTTCGTCGCGCACCTCCGCCAGATCCACTTCGCTGCGTTGGGCAAAGCGGGAATCGGCCGGAGTGGCGAGGAAAATGTCGTCGGAAAACAGCGGAATCTGCTCGCAGTCGGGGTCGTTGACGGTGTCGTCCAGCGACACGAGGATCGCGTCGACCTCCATGTTTTTCAGCTTGTAGAGCAGGTCGATGTTCGAGCCGAGGATCAGGTCGATGTTGAGTTCGCTGCGGCGGATCTTTAAACCCATGATCAGCTGCGGCACGGTTTTCACCGTCAGCGAATACAGCGAGCCGAGCTTGAAGCGCTCGGCCGAGAACCCGGCGGCTTCGCGGGTCAGGCGCACGCTTTCGACCACGTCCTGAATCAGTTTCTGCGCGCGCTCTTCGAGCACATAGGCGCTTTCCAGCGGCGTCAGGTTGCGCCCTTCGTGTTTGAACAACGGGCAGCGCAGGGCGCTTTCCAGCGAATGGATCGCGCGGTGCACGCTGACGTTGCTGGTCTGCAACTCGGCGGCGGCGCGGGCGAGGTTGCCGGTGCGCATGAAGGCGAGGAACACCTCGAGTTTCTTCAGGGTCAATTCTTCGTCGATCAGCATGGCGCGGACTCTTCTTGGTATCGGTCGATTGTGCCCAAATATCAGGACAGGTGCAGGCCCGCGTTGAACGGAAACATTGCGCTTTTACGCTCAAGGCCCGAGCCTTGCGCGCTGCGGTAAATGAAATCGAGGTGTGCGACACATGTATCACGGAGAACGATTGAACGCCTGGACGCATCTGGTCGGGGCGGTGGCGGCGTTTGTCGGGGCGATCTGGCTGGTGGTGATCGCCAGTTTTGACGGCAGCCCCTGGAAGATCGTCAGCGTGGCGATCTACGGTTTTACCTTGCTGGTGCTCTACAGCGCATCGACCGTGTACCACAGCGTGCGCGGGCGCAAGAAAGCGATCATGAAGAAGGTCGATCACTTTTCGATCTACCTGCTGATCGCCGGCAGTTACACGCCGTTCTGTCTGGTGACCCTGCGCGGGCCGTGGGGCTGGACGCTGTTCGGGATTGTCTGGGGGCTGGCGCTGATCGGCATCCTGCAAGAGATCAAGCCGCGTTCGGAGGCGCGGATCCTGTCGATCGTGATCTACGCGGTGATGGGCTGGATCGTGCTGGTGGCGGTCAAGCCGCTGATCGCGGCGCTGGGCGGTGCGGGGTTTGCGTGGCTGGCGTCAGGCGGTGTTTTGTACACCGTGGGGATCATCTTTTTTGCCCTCGACCATCGGTTGCGGCATGCCCACGGGATCTGGCATCTGTTCGTGATCGCCGGGAGTCTGCTGCACTTTGTGGCGATTTTGTTTTACGTCCTTTAAGCGCCTATCAGTCGGCCGAGTTGTTCGCCGGCGCGCTGACTGAAGATCTCCAGCAAGTCATTCAAGGTATGCGGCGGCGGTTCGGTAGCACGAGTCACCGCGTACAGCGTGATAGGCAAGGGCGGCGCCAACGGGCGAATCACGGTGCTGGTCGGTGAGGCACCGAGGGCGGTGAACGGATCGATCACCGCGACCCCGGCGCCGGACTCCACCATTGCCCGCGCAAGCGAATACGTCTGCACGGCGATTCGCACCCGAGGCGGCGGCTCGACGGCTTCCAGATAACTGTCGAGCCGAGCGGCCAGTGGGTCGGCGCTGGACAGCCCGATCAGCGGTGCCCCGGCCAACGCCATCAGCGGCAGCGGCTGACCGGCATCTTCCTCCGGCCAATAACCTTTCGGCGCCAATGCCACCAAAACCCCCGAGGCCAGCGCCTGCGCCTTCAGCCCCGGATGGTCCGGCAAATGCAACGTCAGGGCCACGTCCACTTCGCGCATCAGCAGGTTCTGTATCAGCTCGCGACTGTGGGCGCTCGACAGTTCGCAGGCGATGTCCGGGAACTGCGCCGTCCACTGCTGGATCGCCGGCGGCAGCAACGACAGCGCCAACGCCGGGGTCGCGCCGATTCGCAGGCTGTGGCCGGGCTCGCGGCGCAGGCTCTGGGCCAGACGCCGCACGCCTTGCAGGCTTTCGGTGACCTTGTCGACTTCGCGCTCCAGCTCCAGCGCTTCCGGGGTCGCCTGCAACTTGCCGCGCACCCGCATAAACAATGGAAAGCCCAGTTGCTGCTCGGCGTGCTGCAACACCTTGGTCACCGCCGGTTGCGAGACGTGCAGCAACTGCGCAGCGGCGCTGACCGAGCCGGTTTGACGAATGGCCTGGAAAATCTCGATATGACGAAGGCGCATGACGATCCCATAACCTTTGTTTATAGGCTTGGCATCTTTATTCATTGTTCGGCGCCTGTCACCTCACCCTAACCTCGGCCTCGTCTTCAAGAACGATTAAGGACGGACATGGCTCAGCGTGTGTGCATCATCGGCGGCGGCGTGATCGGGTTGGCAACGGCCTGGGCGCTGGTGCGCGACGGTTTCGAAGTGACAGTGGTCGAGGCGCGGCAGTCGCTGGGCAGCGAAACCAGTTTCGCCAACGGCGGCCAGTTGTCCTACCGCTACGTCGCGCCGCTGGCCGATGCCGGCGTGCCGTTGCAGGCCATCGGCTGGATGCTGCGCGGCGATTCGCCGCTCAAGTTGCGCCCGCGCCTGGACCCGGCGCAGTGGCGCTGGATGGCCTCGTTTCTCGCCGCGTGCCGCACCTCGGTCAACCGCGAAAACGCCGCGCATCTGTTGCGTCTGGCGTTGTTCAGCCAGAGCACGCTTAAACGCTGGCGCGAGGACGACGGACTGGTCGGTTTCAACTGGCGGCGCAACGGCAAACTGGTGACCTTTCGCAACGCCTCCAGCTTCGAGCATGCACGCAAAGGCCTGGCCGATCCGCAACAACAGCAGGTGTTGTCCGCCGCCGAATGTGCGCAACTGGAACCGGCACTGATCGATGCACCGTTTGTGGGCGCGATCTACACGCCGGATGAAGAAGTCGGCGATTGTCACGGCTTCTGCCAACAGTTGGCGGCGCGATTGAAGGCGTCGGGCCGCTGCGATTTTCGTTTCGGTCAGGCTGTCACCGGCATTCGCCACAGCCATGGCGCCGTCACAGCCATTGAGCTTGGCGAAGAAACCCTGCCGGTCGAACAACTGGTGATCGCCGCCGGTCATCGCAGCCCGTTGCTGGCGCTGCCCGGCCTGCGCCTGCCGCTGTATCCGCTGAAGGGCTACAGCCTGACCGTGCCGATTGGCAGCGAGCATCGGGCGCCGGATGTGAGCATCACCGACTACGACCGCAAGATCGTCTACGCCCGTATCGGCGAAAAGTTGCGGGTGGCGGCGATGGTCGACATCGTTGGTTTCGACCCGGCGGTGGACCCCAAGCGGCTGGCGCTGATCAAACGTCAGGCCCGCGACACCTTTCCCGACGCCGGCCACTACGACGCCGCCGTTGAATGGGCCGGCATGCGCCCGGCCACGCCCACCGGCGTTCCGCTGCTGGGCGCCACGGCGTATCGCAATCTGTGGCTCAACCTCGGCCACGGCGCGCTCGGTTTCACCCTGGCCTGCGGCAGCGGGCAGTTGCTCAGCGAACTGATCGGCGAGCAGCGCACATCGATTGATCTGCACGGGTTCAATCCCCGTGCGGCGTGAATGCAAAGAGCTTAGAAATCACCCCACAATTGCTGCGCCACCGCCAGCGCTACAACTGGCGCGGTTTCGGTGCGCAGCACGCGCGGGCCGAGACGGGCGGCGTGGAAGCCGTTGGCCTTGGCTTGCTCGACTTCGGTGTCGGACAGGCCGCCTTCGGGGCCGATCAAGAACGCCAGCGTCGCAGGTTTGGCATGGCTGACCAGCGGCTCGGCCACCGGGTGCAGAACCAGTTTCAGTTCGGCTTCGGTCTGCTTCAGCCAGTCGGCGAGCAGCACCGGTGGATGAATCACCGGCACCCGCGAGCGACCGCATTGCTCGCAAGCGCTGATCGCCACCTGACGCCAGTGCAGCAGGCGTTTGTCGGCGCGTTCGTCCTTGAGGCGGACTTCGCAGCGCTCGCTGAAAATCGGGGTGATTTCGGTCACGCCCAACTCGGTGGCTTTCTGGATGGCCCAGTCCATCCGCTCGCCCCGGGACAGGCCCTGGCCGAGGTGGATTTGCAGCGGCGATTCGATCTGGCCAGCGAACTGCTCGTCGATCTGCACCACCACACGTTTCTTGCCGACTTCCACCAGCGCTCCGCGAAACTCGTGGCCGGAGCCGTCGAATAACTGCACCGCATCGCCCTCGGCCATGCGCAGCACGCGGCTGATGTAATGCGCCTGGGCTTCCGGCAGTTCGTGTTCGCCGGTGCTGAGCGGGGCGTCGATAAAGAAGCGGGACAGTCTCATTTCGGGTCTCTGGAAAGATGTGAATCAGTTAAAACGGTGTCGACTTCATTCGCGAGCAAGCCCGCTCCCACAGGGAAATGCATTCCAAATGTGGGAGCGGGCTTGCTCGCGAAAGCGGCAGTCCAGGCACCACAGATCTTGAATAATTTGAATCAGCCCGGATCACGGAACCCGGGATGGAAATCCTTCGGCACCGCCACACTGACGCTGTCACGAGTAGCAATGTCGATGCCTTCGCTGGCGACTTCGGCGAGGAAGTCGATCTGCTCCGGGGTGACCACGTACGGCGGCAGGAAATACACCACGCTGCCCAGCGGACGCAGCAACGCGCCACGCTCCAGCGCATGCTGGAACACCTTCAGACCGCGACGTTCCTGCCACGGATAAGCCTCTTTCGTGGCCTTGTCCTTGACCATCTCGATCGCCAGCACCATGCCGGTTTGACGCACTTCCGAAACATTCGGATGATCCACCAGATGCGCCGTCGCCGACGCCATGCGTTGTGCTAGCGCCCGGTTGTTCTCGATCACGTTGTCCTGTTCGAAAATATCCAGAGTCGCCAGCGCCGCCGCGCAGGCCAGCGGGTTGCCGGTGTAGCTGTGCGAATGCAGGAAAGCGCGCAGGGTCGGGTAGTCGTCGTAGAACGCGCTGTACACCTCGTCGGTGGTCAGGCACGCCGCCAGCGGCAGATAACCGCCGGTCAGGGCTTTCGACAGGCACAGGAAGTCCGGGCGGATGCCGGCCTGTTCGCAGGCGAACATCGTTCCGGTGCGGCCGAAGCCGACGGCGATTTCGTCGTGGATCAGGTGTACGCCGTAACGGTCGCAAGCCTCGCGCAGCAACTTGAGGTACACCGGGTGATACATGCGCATCCCGCCGGCGCCCTGGATCAGCGGCTCGACGATCACGGCAGCGACGCTGTCATGATTCTCGGCGAGTGTCTGTTCCATGGCCGCGAACATGTTGCGCGAATGCTCTTCCCAGCTCATGCCCTGCGGGCGCAGGTAGCAATCCGGGCTCGGCACCTTGAGGGTGTCCATCAGCAGAGCTTTGTAGGTTTCGGTGAACAACGGCACGTCACCGACCGACATCGCCGCCATGGTTTCGCCGTGGTAGCTGTTGGTCAGGGTGACGAAGCGCTTCTTGTTCGGCTGGCCACGGTTGAGCCAGTAGTGAAAGCTCATTTTCAGCGCGACTTCGATGCAGGATGAACCGTTATCGGCGTAGAACACCCGGTTCAGGCCCTCGGGCGTCATCTTCACCAGCCGTTCGGACAACTCGATCACCGGCTGATGGCTGAAACCGGCCAGAATCACGTGTTCCAGCTGATCGACCTGATCCTTGATGCGCTGGTTGATGCGCGGGTTGGCGTGGCCGAACACGTTGACCCACCAGGAGCTGACCGCATCCAGATAACGCTTGCCTTCGAAGTCTTCCAGCCAGACGCCTTCACCGCGCTTGATCGGGATCAGCGGCAGCTGTTCGTGGTCTTTCATCTGGGTGCAGGGATGCCACAGCACCGCGAGATCGCGTTGCATCCACTGGTTGTTCAGGCCCATGTTCAGTCTCCTCGAGGCGGCTCGCGTCAGGCGCGGGCAAACAATCGCGCAAGCCTATGCAATGCGTCGCGTCGGGACAACCCATTGTGTCGATTGAGCTACTTTGTATGGGCCGATAGACGTCGCTGGCGGCGTTTTGATGGCTGACGTATTCTTCGCGGTTCTTTGGGTCGTCTGACCCGCAAAACTGCATTTTCCTACGTGTTTTTCCGGAGTTCGCTGAATGTCTGTCGGTTGGCTGCGCGCCTGTGCGCTAGTGGTGTTGGGGCTGTTTAGCGTTACGGCGCTGGCCAAGGATAAAACCGCAATCGTGATCGGCGGCGGCCTGTCGGGCCTGACGGCGGCTTACGAACTACAGAACAAGGGCTGGCAGGTCACGCTGCTCGAAGCCAAGCCGAGCCTGGGCGGTCGCTCGGGTATGGCCACCAGCGAGTGGATCGGCAACGACAAGACTCAACCGGTGCTGAACAAGTACGTGTCGACCTTCAAGCTAAACACCACGCCAGCGCCTGAATTCGTACGGACCCCGGGTTACCTGATCGACGGCGAGTATTTCTCCGCCGCCGACCTGGCCACCAAACAGCCTGCCACGGCCGAAGCGTTGAAACGCTACGAGAAAACCCGTGACGATCTGGCGCGTTCGATCGATGATCCGCAGAACCCGGCGGCGACCAACACCCTGCATGCACTGGACCAGATCAACGTCTCGAGCTGGCTCGACAAGCAGAACCTGCCGGCCACCGCGCGTCAGCTGATCAACCAGGACATCCGCACCCACTACGACGAGCCTTCGCGCCTGTCGCTGCTGTACTTCGCACAGCAGAGCCGGGTGTATCGCGGCGTGTCCGACCGTGACCTGCGCGCTTCGCGTCTGGTCGGTGGCAGCCCGGTGCTGGCCCAGGCCTTCGTCAAACAGCTGAAAACCATCAAGACTGATTCGCCAGTGTCCGCCATCACTCAGGACAAGGACGGCGTGACCGTCAAGGTCGGCAGTGTTGGCTACCAGGCGGATTACGTTGTACTGGCGGTGCCGTTGCGCGCCCTCAACAAGATCCAGCTGACCCCGGCGCTGGACGCTCAGCACCTGGCTGCGATCAAAGGCACCAACTACGGCTGGCGCGACCAGATCATGCTGAAGTTCAAGACGCCGGTGTGGGAAAGCAAGGCGCGGATGTCCGGCGAGATCTACAGCAACACCGGTCTGGGCATGTTGTGGATCGAGCCGGCCCTGAAGGGTGGCGCGAACGTGGTGATCAACCTGTCCGGCGACAACGCCCGTGTGATGCAGGCCTTCGGCGACAAGCAGATGGTCGATCAGGTACTGATTCGTCTGCACGCGTTTTATCCACAGGCCCGTGGCGCGTTCACCGGATATGAAATCCGTCGCTACAGCACCGACCCGTCGACTGGCGGCTCTTACCTGGCCTTTGGCCCTGGCCAGATCAGCAAATTCTGGCGCCTGTGGGAACGTCCGCTGCAGCGCGTAGCGTTTGCCGGCGAACACACCGACACCTTGTATCCGGGCACCCTGGAAGGCGCACTGCGTACGGGCCAGCGCGCGGCCAGTCAGGTTGAAGACCTGGCGGCGGGCAAATCCTTCGAACCGGCCAAAGTCGGCCCGACGGCGGCCACCGCAGCAGCGGCGGCAGGCGCAGCGGGTGCGGCCACGGCGGCGAAGAAAGGCAACTTCTTCACCAACCTGTTCGGCGGTTCGGACGACGACAAGAAGCCAGAGCCAGTGAAAGCCCCTGAGCCGGCACCTGCTCCAGCCGCTCCAGCGCCTGCACCGACGCCGGCCCCAGCGCCAGCCCCGGTGGAAGCGCCGAAGCCAGCCGCGCCGGTAAAAGCCGAGCCAGCCAAGAAAGCGGCAGCCAAGCCAGCAGCGAAGAAACCGGCGGCGAAGACCGAAGCGAAAAAAGCTCCGGCCAAACCAGCGGCGAAAAAAGCTGAACCGGCGAAGAAGCCAGCGGCCAAACCGGCGGCAAGCAGCGATACCAAAGCGCAGTAACGCTTTGCGGTGAATGAAAAAGCGCGGCTTTCAAGCCGCGCTTTTTTTTGCCCGTGATTCACAACATCCCGCCACGCTTTTGTCTTTAATCTTTCCTTAACTCCCTTGTTCAAGACTCTTGATCGTATTTCTCGATATTTCAAAGCAAAATTTTCCGCTTTAATTCGATAGATAACTCGCTAGTCTTGGTTCGCAGTTCTCACAGGATTTGGGCAATGCAGCTACGTAACTCTTCTTCGCGCTACGGTTGGGTCAGCATCTTCATGCACTGGGGTGTGGCGCTGGTGGTCTTCGGGCTGTTCGCGCTGGGCTTGTGGATGGTGGGGCTGGATTACTACAGCACCTGGCGCAAAGACGCGCCGGATCTGCACAAGAGCATCGGTCTGGTGCTGCTGGGTGTGATGGTGTTGCGGGTGTTGTGGCGCTTTGTCAGCCCACCGCCGCCAACGCTGCAAAGCTACAGCCGCATGACCCGCATCGGCGCCAAGTTCGGCCACGGGTTTCTGTACCTTGCGCTGTTCGCCGTGATGATTGCCGGTTACCTGATTTCCACCGCAGACGGTGTCGGTATCCCGGTGTTTGGCCTGTTTGAAGTTCCTGCACTGGTTTCCGGACTACCGGATCAGGCAGATACCGCCGGTGTGATTCATCTCTGGCTGGCATGGGCGCTGGTAATTTTTTCCGGCCTTCATGCGTTGGCAGCATTGAAGCACCACTTTATCGATCGTGATGCGACCCTGACACGAATGCTGGGACGCAAAGCCTGATGTTCAACCTCGACTCCAAAGGAAAACAAAGCATGTTGAAAAAGACTCTGGCCGCTCTGGCAATCGGCTCTGCCGTCCTGTCCGCCAACGTGATGGCCGCTGACTACGTGGTTGACAAAGAAGGCCAGCACGCCTTCGTCGACTTCAAGATCAGCCACCTGGGCTACAGCTTCATCACCGGTACCTTCAAGGACATCAGCGGCAAGTTCAGCTTCGACGCTGCCAAGCCTGAAGACAGCAAGATCGAATTCGACGTGAAGACCGCCAGCGTATTCACCAACCACGCCGAGCGTGACAAGCACATCGCCAGCAAAGACTTCCTGGACGTGGGCAAATTCGCTGACGCCAAGTTCGTTTCCACCAGCGTCAAATCCACCGGCAAGAACGCCGCTGGCAAAGACACGGCTGACGTGACTGGCGACCTGACCCTGCACGGCGTGACCAAGCCGATCGTGGTCAAGGCCACTTTCCTGGGTGAAGGCAAGGATCCATGGGGCGGCTACCGTGCCGGCTTCGAAGGCACCACCAGCATCAAGCGCTCTGATTTCGGCAAGATGATGGATCTGGGTCCACAGTCCGACAACGTCGACCTGTACATCTCGTTTGAAGGTGTCAAAGCGAAGTAATTTTCGCCTTACACACAAAAACGCCCCCGGTCTTGCGACCGGGGGCGTTTTTTATTGCCTGCCGTAACTCTCGTTTCAGCAGTGCGCAAAAAAATGCCCCGGTTTTCAGGCCGGGGCATTTTTCATTGCAGTGGAAAACTCAGCGATTGCGGGTCAGCAAGGCCGGTTTTTCACCGCGTGGGCGGCTTGGCAGTTGATCCAGCTGCTCAGGCGTCGGGAAGCGGTCGGCTTTCGACTCTTTGTGCATGATCTTCGGCCCGCTGCTGCGCGGGTTCTGCACGGCCGGTTCAGCACGTTGCTGATCGTCACGGGCCGGACGGCGGTTGCGCGAGTTTTCATCGCGACGACCCTGGCCGTCACGCGGGGCGCCGTTGCGTGGGCCATTGCGTTTGCCCGGCGGGGTGCCGGTGCTCGAACCGTTGCTGTTGCGCGGGCCGTTCTGACGACCTTGCGACTGACCGCCACGTGGTGCGCCCGAACCTGCGCCTTGCGCCGGAGCGCCTGGACGACGGTTGCGACCACCGACCGGAGCCTGCTTCGGCACGTAATCAACGCGGTTACCGAAGTTATCGATATCGTCGTCGAGGAACTCGTCCGGAGCACGGTCAGCAGCGGCGCGTGGCGGCTGGCTTGGCTGGCGCTGTTCGCGGGCCGGGGTGCCTTCACGCGGCTTTTGTTGACGGGCTGGACGCTCGCCACGCTCACCGCGTTCGCCGGCCGGTTTTTCCTTGCCCTTGTCTTTGCCTTTGTCTTTACGACCGCCGCCACCGCCGCCGCCATTCGGGCCGTCGCCGCGCGGGCCACGGGCATTGCGCGGGTTGCGCATGTCCGGACGTTCACGGGCTTCCGGCTTCTCGGCCTCGATGGTGCTGGCATCGAAGCCCATCAGGTCGCCGTCGGCGATTTTCTGCTTGGTCATGCGTTCGATGCTTTTCAGCAGTTTTTCTTCGTCCGGCGCGACCAGCGAGATCGCCTCGCCCGAACGACCGGCCCGGCCGGTACGGCCGATACGGTGCACGTAGTCTTCATCGACGTTCGGCAGCTCGAAGTTGACCACGTGTGGCAACTGGTCGATGTCCAGGCCGCGCGCCGCGATATCAGTCGCTACCAGGATGCGCACCTGGTTGGCCTTGAAGTCGGCCAGGGCTTTGGTGCGGGCGTTCTGGCTTTTGTTGCCGTGGATCGCCACAGCCGGCAGGCCGTGTTTGTCCAGGTACTCGGCCAGACGGTTGGCGCCGTGCTTGGTGCGGGTGAACACCAGCACCTGTTCCCACGCGCCGGCGGTGATCAGGTGGGCCAGCAGCGCACGTTTGTGGCTGGCTGGCAGGCGGAATACGCGTTGTTCGATGCGCTCGACCGTGGTGTTCGGCGGCGTCACTTCGATGCGTTCCGGGTTGTGCAGCAGCTTGCCGGCGAGGTCGGTGATGTCTTTGGAGAAGGTCGCCGAGAACAGCAGGTTCTGACGCTTGGCCGGCAGACGGGCGAGGACTTTCTTCACGTCATGGACGAAGCCCATGTCGAGCATGCGGTCGGCTTCGTCGAGCACGAGGATTTCAACGTGGGACAGATCGACGCTGCCCTGGCCACACAGGTCGAGCAGACGACCCGGGCAAGCAACGAGGACGTCCACACCACGGGACATGGCCTGAACCTGCGGGTTCATGCCGACGCCGCCGAAGATGCAGGCGCTGACGAATTTCAGGTCGCGGGCGTAGATCTTGAAGCTGTCGTGAACCTGGGCCGCGAGTTCGCGGGTCGGGGTCAGGACCAGCACGCGCGGCTGGCGCGGGCCGTGACGCTGGGATTTGTCCGGGTGGCCGTTGGGGAACAGCCGCTCCAGGATCGGAAGGGCGAAACCGCCGGTTTTACCGGTACCTGTCTGTGCCGCAACCATCAGGTCGCGACCTTGCAACACGGCGGGAATGGCCCGCTGTTGCACCGGAGTAGGCTCGGTATAGCCCGCATCTTCGATAGCGCGGACCAAAGCCTCGGAGAGACCGAGGGAAGCAAAGGACATGAGTAATCCTGTTTCAGTTAGGGCTTGGCCCAATGGGAGTCTTGCCTGGCGCGAATGGCGTTTAAGAGGACGCAATCCCGTCCGGTCCTGCTGCGGTTCCGAAGGCACGTCCGGAGCGCTCGCGCGGGCTGAAAAGCTGCGCTGTAGCGGGTCGGGAGGCCTGTTACGGTTCCGGGCGTCCGGGCGTGAGCCTGGCGGGAACGCCGGAGTATAACAGAGCAATCACTGCGCGCCGCTTTCCTGCTGCTCAACGGTTTTGCCGCTGGCGGTGGCGCTGCCCAGCGGCGCCGTCAGGGCGGGGGCTGCGCCGTAGCGGGCGCTGAGCTCGGCATAGGCCGGTTCGCGCTTGAAACGCTTGAGCTCGGCGCCGAAACGCTGCACCAGCAAATCCATCCCAGCATTGCGCCGCACGGCCAGAAACTGGCTCTGGCGGCTGATGACCGTGGGGTTTTCCGTGATCTTGTCGCGAATGCCCAACTCATCGAGCAAATGCTGACCCACCCGGCGATCGGTGATCAGCAGGTCGATGCGCCCGCGCACCAGTTTGCCGAAGTTGGCTTCGTGGGTCGGGGCCGGCTCGCGGGTGAACAGGGTCGATTCGCGAAAGTCGGGGCTGTACAGATAGCCCGGCGAAGTGCCGACGGTCAGGCCTTTGAGGTCTTCAAGGCTATGAAAAGGGTGCGGTCGCTCGTTGGCGTAGAACATCACGAACTCGACGTCCGACAACGGTTCGCTCGGATAGAGCAGGGTGGCGTCGCGTTCGTCGCTGTGAAAGATGTCCAGCGCGCCGTCGGCCTGGCCGGTTTCGAGCATAGACAGGCAGCGTTTCCACGGCAAAAACTGCCATTCGACTTCGATGCCCAGCCGTTTGAATACGATGGCGGTGGTTTCGTAGTCCAGGCCGAGGTTCTTGCCGCCCTGTTCATAGACGTACGGCGCCCACGGTTCGGTGACGATACGCAGCTTCTCGCCCCGAGCCGCAAAGCTCAGGCAAGCAAAAACCAGCACGGCGAATAACTGCGTGATCAAAGGCATGGCTTGAGATTACGACGAGAAACGGCAAAGAGCCAGAAACTGGCCGCAGAAGCTCTGTTTCGGGCGTTAAAAGCAAAAGATCGCAGCGGCGAAAGCGCTGAAAGCGCTGTCGCGACTGCGATCTCCTGGTCCTGCGGTGACGTCTTTTTAGCGCGGCAGCTTCAGGTTGTTCCAGATCGCCAGGCTAGGTTCGGCCTGGTTCATGGAGTAGAAGTGCAGGCCAGGCGCGCCGCCTTGCAGCAGGCGTTCGCACATCTCGGTGACGACCTGTTCGCCAAAGCGCTGAATGCTTTGGCTGTCATCGCCGTAGGCTTCCAGCTGCTTGCGGATCCAGCGCGGGATTTCCGCACCGCAGGCATCGGAGAAGCGCGCGAGTTTGCTGTAGTTGGTGATCGGCATGATCCCCGGCACGACCGGAATGTCCACGCCCAGCGCCTGCAAACGGTCGACAAAGTAGAAGTAGCTGTCGGCGTTGAAGAAGTACTGGGTGATCGCGCTGTCGGCGCCGGCACGGGCCTTGCGCACGAAGTTGGCGAGATCGTCTTCGTAGTTGCGCGCTTGCGGATGCATCTCCGGGTAGGCGGCGACTTCGATGTGGAAATGATTGCCGGTTTCTTCACGAATGAATTCAACCAGTTCATTGGCGTGACGCAGCTCGCCGCTGGTCATGCCCATGCCGGACGGCAGGTCACCGCGCAGGGCGACGATGCGCTTGATGCCGGCAGCCTTGTACTCGTTCAGCAGGCCGCGCAGATCGTCCTTGCTGTCGCCGACGCACGACAGGTGCGGGGCGGCGGGGACTTTGACTTCGCTTTCCAGCTGCAAAACGGTGTTCAGCGTGCGGTCACGGGTCGAACCGCCCGCGCCGTAGGTGCAGGAAAAGAAATCAGGGTTGTAGGTGGCCAACTGACGGGCAGTGGCGAGCAGTTTTTCATGCCCAGCATCGGTCTTGGTCGGGAAGAACTCGAAGCTGTAGCGACGGTCTTGGGACATGGAGGGGACCTCCAGCTACAAGCTGCAAGCTTCAAGCTGCAAGAGCAGCGGAGGTGCGCTGGTCTCTTGTGCCTGAAGCTTGCGGCCTGAAACTGTTTTGACAAATAGGGGCAGAGCTTTCGGGCTTCGCGCGGCAAGCCCGGCTTGTGGCCTTGCTTGCCGCTTGAAGCCTGAAGCTCGCAGCTGCTCTTAGTAGCGGTAAGCGTGCGGCTTGAACGGGCCTTCGACGGTCACGCCGATATAGTCAGCCTGCTGCTTGGTCAGTTGAGTGACCACGCCGCCGAAGCCGCGAACCATTTCCAGGGCCACTTCTTCGTCGAGTTTCTTCGGCAGTACTTCAACGGTCAGGCGCTCGGCTTTCTGGGCTGGCGACAGGTCGGCGTACTTCTGGCCGAACAGGAAGATCTGCGCCAGAACCTGGTTGGCGAACGAACCGTCCATGATGCGGCTCGGGTGACCGGTGGCGTTGCCCAGGTTCACCAGACGGCCTTCGGCCAGCAGGATCAGGTAGTCGTCGTTCTGAGCGTCGAAAGCGCCCGGGCCGGTACGGTGGATCTTGTGTACCTGTGGCTTCACTTCTTCCCATGCCCAGTTCTTGCGCATGAAAGCGGTGTCGATTTCGTTGTCGAAGTGACCGATGTTGCAGACAACGGCGCGCTTCTTCAGGGCTTTGAGCATGTTTGCGTCGCAAACGTTGACGTTGCCGGTGGTGGTCACGATCAGGTCGATCTTGCCCAGCAGCGCTTTGTCGATGCTTGCTTCGGTGCCGTCGTTGATACCGTCGATGAACGGCGAAACCAGTTCGAAACCGTCCATGCAGGCTTGCATGGCGCAGATCGGGTCGACTTCGGAGACTTTAACGATCATGCCTTCCTGACGCAGGGACTGGGCCGAGCCCTTGCCCACGTCACCGTAACCGATGACCAGCGCTTGCTTGCCGGACAGCAGGTGGTCGGTGCCGCGCTTGATGGCGTCGTTCAGGCTGTGACGGCAGCCGTACTTGTTGTCGTTCTTGGACTTGGTCACCGAGTCGTTGACGTTGATGGCCGGGATTTTCAGCTCGCCCTTGGCCAGCATGTCCAGCAGACGGTGTACACCGGTGGTGGTTTCTTCGGTCACGCCGTGAACGCGGTCCAGAACCTGTGGGTATTTGTCGTGCAGCAGCTGGGTCAGGTCGCCGCCGTCGTCGAGGATCATGTTGGCGTCCCATGGCTGGCCATCCTTCAGGATGGTTTGCTCCAGGCACCACTCGTACTCTTCTTCAGTCTCGCCTTTCCAGGCGAAAACCGGGATGCCGGCAGCAGCGATGGAAGCAGCGGCCTGATCCTGAGTCGAGAAGATGTTGCAGGACGACCAGCGTACTTCGGCACCCAGGGCAACCAGGGTTTCGATCAGCACGGCAGTCTGAATGGTCATGTGGATGCAGCCGAGGATTTTTGCGCCTTTCAAAGGCTGCTCGGAAGCGTACTTGCGACGCAGACCCATCAGGGCCGGCATTTCCGACTCGGCGATGATGGTTTCGCGACGGCCCCAGGCAGCCAGGGACATGTCGGCAACTTTGTAATCGTTAAAATCTGCAGGCGTGATAACAGCGCTCATGAAGAGCCTCCATTCGTAATGTATGCGAATGGGCGCCGTTGTGCGTTTAGTGTCCGGCCTGAGCCGGTCAACGCCCCATCCGAGCCTGACAGGTTGAACCTGCTGCAGCGCCCCTCGGACAGGTGGCGGGAAAACGGTAGCAAGTGAAGGTTACCGTTTTGAAACGGGGGCGATTATAGCCGTCTAGACTGATCTTCCAAAGGGTTTCTGTCGGCCAGATGAAGATCATCAATAGCGACCATAGTAGAAGCCTCATGGAGCATGACCGCTCAGTCTGCCAAGATGGCCCCATCATTCGGCAAGACGCTCAGGAGTGAAGATGAATTTCCACACCCGCAAGTGGGTAAAACCCGAAGACCTCAACCCCAACGGCACTCTGTTCGGCGGCAGCCTGCTGCGCTGGATCGACGAAGAAGCGGCGATCTACGCCATCGTTCAACTGGGCAACCAGCGCGTGGTGACCAAGTACATTTCCGAGATCAACTTCGTCAGCGCCTCGCGCCAGGGCGACATCATCGAACTGGGCATCACCGCCACCGAGTTCGGCCGCACCTCGATCACCCTGACTTGCGAAGTGCGCAACAAGATCACCCGCAAGAGCATCCTGACCGTCGAGAAGATGGTCTTCGTCAACCTTGGCGAAGACGGCCTGCCGGCCCCGCACGGGCGGACCGAGATCAAATACGTCAAAGACCAGTTCAAGGAAGACGAACTCGTCACCAAGTGATATCGGCGGTGCGCCCTTCGCGAGCAAGCCCGCTCCCACATTAGACCGCGTGCTCCCCCGCAACTCGGTCAACTGTGGGAGCGGGCTTGCTCGCGAATGCGATTGTGCAGTCACCGAAGATTTATCTGGCTACTGAACAGCCATGAACCGCAGGGGTCGTAGCTAAAAGCCCCTCTACGGTTCCCACGCCATGACCACGCCAACAGACGGCAAGACCCCCGACCTCTCGGCCAAGGAACAACACGAAGTCGAGAAAAACCAGCCGCCCCGGGCGGCGGTTCTGCATGAAATCATCCGCAAACAGGGTGACCAGGAACTGGAGCGCAGCATCGCCGCGCTCTGGTGGTCGGCGCTGGCGGCCGGGCTGACCATGGGCCTGTCGCTGATGGGCATGGGTCTGCTCAACTCGCGTCTGCCCGAGGGCGACGAATTCAAGGTGATCGCCAGCTTTGGCTACTGCGCAGGCTTTCTCGCAGTGATCCTCGCCCGCCAGCAACTGTTCACCGAAAACACCCTGACCGCCGTGCTGCCGGTGATGACCAAACCGACAATCCGAAATTTCGGCCGGTTGATCCGGCTCTGGACGGTGGTGCTGTTCGGCAACCTGTGCGGGACGATTCTGGTGGCGTACGTGATGCTCGAACTGCCGATCTTCGACACCAGGACCGACGAGGCCTTCCTCGAAATCGGCCGCAAGGTCATGGAGAACCACGCGAGTCAGATGTTCGCCAAGGGCATCGTCTCAGGCTGGATGATCGCCACCATGGTCTGGATGATTCCGTCCATGGAGAGCGCGAAGATGTGGATCATCATCCTCATTACCTACTTCATGGCACTGGGCGATTTCACGCACATCGTGGTGGGGTCGGCGGAGGTGTCGTATCTGGTGTTTGCCGGCGAGCTGCCGTGGAGTGATTTCTGGGCGGTGTTTGCCGGGCCGACCCTGGCGGGGAACATCATCGGCGGCAGTTTCATCTTCGCGCTGATCAGTCATGCGCAGATCCGCAGTGAAAGCGGCGCGCCGAAAGAAACGGCCGCGCCGAAGGACTCTGCGGACCAGGCCGAAAAGCCCGATCCGCAGCGGATCAAGAAATGATCAGTGGTGCGCAGGTTCGGCCACGCTGACCGGCTCGTCGCGAGTCGCATGCTTGACCAGTTTGCCGATGGTCAGGCCCTGCAACAGGATCGACGACAGCACCACGATGTAAGTGATGCTCAGCAGCAGATCGCGCTCTGGGCCCAGCGGCAGGGCCAGTGCCAGTGCCACCGAAACACCGCCGCGCAAACCACCCCAGGTCAGGATCCGGATCGTGCCGCGCGGCACCGTGCGCCAGCGTCGCAACAGGACAATGGCCGGGGCCACGGTGAGCAGGCGCGAAAGCAGAATCGCCAGCGCCAGCAGGCTTGCCGCTGCCACGTGCAGCCAGTTGAACGGCAGTAGCAACAGCTCCATCCCGATCAGCGCGAACAGCAGGGCGTTGAGCATGTCGTCGAGCAATTCCCAGAAACCATCCAGGTATTTGCGCGTCATGTCGTTCATCGCCAGGTTGCGACCCAGGTTACCGATGATCAGACCGGCGACCACCATCGCAATCGGCGCCGAGACGTGCAGCTCGGTGGCCATCGCCGAACCGCCGATTACCAGCGCCAGGGTCAGCATGACTTCGATCTGGTGCTGCTCGATGCTCTTGATCATCAGGTACACCAGATAACCGATCAGCCCGCCGAACAACACGCCGCCGATGGCTTCATGGGCAAACAGCATGGCCGTGGCGCCGACGGTCGGGGTTTCGCCCAGTTGCGCAATGCCCAGCAGCACGGTGAACACCACGACGGCGGTGCCGTCGTTGAACAGCGATTCGCCGACAATGGTGGTTTTCAACGGTTTCGAGGCGTTGGCTGTACGCAGCACGCCGAGTACCGCAATCGGGTCGGTCGGGGAAATCAGCGCACCGAACAACAGGCAGTAGAGGAAACTCACGTGCCAGCCGAACAGGGCAAAAATGTAATAGGCGAGGCTGCCGATCACGGCGGTGGCGATCAGTACGCCGAAGGTCGCCAGCAGGCCGATGGGCCAGCGGTAGCTGCGCAGGTCGTTCAGGTTCACGTGCAAGGCGCCGGCGAACAGCAGGAACGAGAGCATCCAGTTCATCAGCAGATCGCCGAAGTCGATCTGGCCGATCAGTTGCTGTACGCGTTCTTCGAGACCGGGATAACCGAGCAGGCTCAGGCCTTGCAGCAACAGGGAAAACATCAGTGCGGTAACCATCACGCCGATGGTCGGGGGCAGGCCGATGAAGCGGAAATTCACGAAAGTGAGGAGGGTGGTGAGGCAGATGAAAGCGGCGACGAGTTCAAGCATCCGGGGTCCTTTGGATGGGGGTGGAAAGACAGCGCGCCCGTTCATGGACGCAAGGGTTGGATGGGCTGACGCCGGGTGGGGACACAATTGTGTCCCCCGGGGAAATCAGCCGGAGACATTGACCGCAGCGACACCCCGACGTTGCAGGTAAATGAAAAACAGCGCCGTCAGCACGGTCAGCACGCCCACCAGTGCGCCGGTCCACGGCAAGTCCGCCAGGTCCGCGCCACTGGCCACCACCAGCCCGCCAATCCAGGCGCCGGCGGCATTGCCGAGGTTGAACGCGCTCTGGTTCAGGGTCGAACCGAGGTTCGGTGCTTCGTGAGCCTGATCGATGATCAGCAGTTGCAGGATCGGGCACAGGGCGAAGGCGAAAATCCCCCACAACACCAATGTGATCGCCGCCGGAACCACCGAGCGACTGGTCTGGCTGAACGCCGCCAGAATCACTACCACCGCCAGCGCGACACCCACCAGCGACGGCAGCAGGCGGCTGTCGGCCAAGCGTCCGCCGAGCATGCTGCCGCCGGTCAGGCCGACGCCGAACAACAGCAGCATCACCGTTACGCCGTGAGGGCTGACGCCGGTGATGTCCTGCAGAATCGGCGCGATGTAGGTGAACACGCTGAACAGACTGGTGGACGCCAATACGCTCATGCCCAGTGCCAGCAACACGTTGACCTTGCCCAGCACCTTGAATTCGCTGGCGAGGTTGGCCTTGTCCATCGGGATGTGTTTCGGCAACCACAGCCATTGGGCGAGGGCGGCGATGACACCGATCACCGAGACCGCCCAGAAAGTCGAGCGCCAGCCGGCGTACTGGCCGAGCGCGGTGCCCAGCGGTACGCCGAGGACATTGGCCAAGGTCAGGCCGGTGAACATCATCGCAATCGCCTGCGCCCGTTTGTTCGGCGCGACCAGTCCGGCGGCCACCACCGAACCGATGCCGAAGAACGCACCGTGGCACAGCGCAGTGACCACTCGCGCCGCCATCAGCGTCGCGTAGTTCGGCGCCAGTGCGCACAGCACGTTGCCGAGGATGAACATCAGGGTCATGCCCAGCAGCGTGGCCTTGCGCGGCATGTTGGCGGTGCCGATCGCGAGGATCGGCGCACCGAACACTACGCCCAGGGCGTAGCCGGTGATCAACAGACCGGCGTGGGGAATGCTCACCGCGAGGTCACGGGCGACGTCGGGCAACAGGCCCATGATGACGAATTCAGTGGTGCCGATGCCGAAAGCGGCAACAGCGAGTGCAAGCAAGGCGAGTGGCATGCGCAAGGTCTCTGTCGGTAGTCTTGACGCTTTGATCAGGCATACGCAGGCCGGCGACCGGTCTCGGGCGAGAACGGGGCAGGCAGGAATTATTGGAATTTATCTGTGCGCAACTGAGTGCGGCGTGGTCGCTTGCAGTATAAACAGCTGCTGACACATCGCGAATCAATAATCTGACTAATTGGCTCAGGCTCAACAACAAGAATCAAGGAGTGGCACGTGCTGGCGACAGCTCTGGTGTTGGTGGCGGCGCTGTTGCACGCAGCGTGGAATACGTTGATAAAGTTCAGCGCCGAGCGGCTGCTGGTGGTGGCCTGCATGGACACCGTGGCGTTGTTGTTCGTCGCGCTGGCGTTCCCTTTCATCAGTCTGCCGCCGGCGGAAATCTGGCCGTGGATACTGGCGTCGGCGGCGTTCGAGCTGCTCTATCGCTACCTGTTGATCCAGGCCTATCGGGTCGGCGATCTGGGGCTGGTCTATCCGTTGATGCGCGGACTGTCGCCGTTGGTGGTGCTGGCGCTGACCCTGATCTTCGCCGGCGAAGTGCTCACCACCCAGCAGATCTTCGGGATCATGTTGATCCCGCTGGGCATGGCTTGCCTGCTCTGGCAGGGCGGTGGCGGGAAACACTTGCCATGGTCGATGCTGCCAGTGGTGGCGCTGATCGGCTTGTGCATCGGTTGCTACACCTACATCGACGGTCAGGCGTTGCGGCGCTGGTCGCATCCCCTGGATTACCTGGTCTGGGTCACGCTGCTCAGTGCCTGGCCTTTCCCGTTGCTGGCGTGGGTGGCCAAGCGTCCGGCGTTCATGCTGTTCTGGCGCGAGCAATGGAAGCTGGGACTGGCGGTCGGGTTCTGCGTGTTGTTCAGCTACGCTCTGGTGCTGTGGGCGATGCAGTTGGGCTCGATTGCCGAAGCGGCGGCGTTGCGTGAAATCAGCGTGATCCTGGTGGTGCTGTTCGGCATGCGTTACCTGAAAGAACCTTTCGGCCGGCCGCGGCTCTTAGCCTGTGGGCTGGTTCTGATCGGCATGCTGGTGATGAAGTTCTGACCCGCCAACACTCTAAAAACTGAAGAAGGACGGCGTTATGACGGTGGCTCTGTGGTGCGTTTTCATTGCGATTTTTCTGCCGTATCTGTGCACGGGCGTGGCCAAGGCTGTCGGTGGTTATCGGCTGAGCGACAACCACGATCCCCGGGACTTTCTCGAAAGCCTGAACGGCGTGGCGCGGCGTGCCCATGCGGCGCAACTGAACAGTTTTGAAGTGACGCCGGCCTTTGCGGCGGCGGTGATCGTTGCGCATCTGGTGGGCACGGCAGAGCTGGTGACGGTCAATGTGCTGGCGGTGCTGTTCATCACCAGTCGCCTGCTTTACATCATTTGCTATCTGGCGGACTGGGCGATTCTGCGGTCGCTGGTGTGGTTTGTCGGGATGGGGCTGATTGCCAGTTTCTTCTTTGTTTCGGTCTGAACCCTGAAAGATCGCAGGCTGACGAGGCCTGCGATCTTTTGCATTGTGCTTACGGCTTGTCGGCCACCTGCGGCACTTGCGGCAACGCCGCGCCTTTTGGCCAGAGCATCCAGATCTGCCCCTGCTGCTTCATGTCGCCGGCCAGTTGCCCGGCAGCATCGCCGGTGCCCCAGAAAAGATCCGCACGAACTTCGCCGGCAATCGCGCCGCCGGTGTCTTGCGCGGCCACCGGGCGTACCAGTGCAGTGCCGTCCGGGCGAGTGGTCGACAGCCACAGAAGGCTGCCCAACGGAATCACCTTGCGATCCACTGCCGCGCTGTAACCTGCGGTCAGCGGTACATTCAGCGAGCCGCGCGGGCCTTCGTTGCTGTCCGGATTGCGGGTGAAGAACACGTAGCTCGGGTTGCTCGCCAGCAGTTCCGGAATGCGCGACGGGTTGGCCTTGGCCCAGTCGCTGATCGCGCCCATGGTCACTTCTTCTTTTTTCAACGCGCCCTGTTCCACCAGCCAGCGGCCGATCGGCCGGTACGGGTGACCGTTCTGGTCGGCGTAGGCGATACGCAACTGGCGACCGTCATCGGTCTGGATCCGCCCCGAACCCTGAATCTGCAGGAATTGCAGGTTCATCGGGTCGGTCAGCCAGGCCACGACCGGCGCCTTGACGCCTTGGCTTTCGATGGTTGCCGCGTCGTCGTAAGGCTTGAGCACGCGACCTTCGAGGCGTCCGCGCAGGCGCTTGCCTTTCAGTTCCGGGTAAATGCTGTCCAGCGACACAATGATCATGTCTTCGGGCACGCCGTACACCGGCACGTTGGCGGTGGCGGTTTGCGTCAGGCTGCCGGGATAGACCGGTTCGTAGTAGCCGGTGATCAGGCCGTTGGGGTTGTCGTTCTCGGCGCGCAGGCCGAACACGTCGAGGTTCTGCTTGAGGAAGGCGCGGATGTCGCCGGCGCTTTGCGGCACATTGGCGGCTGCTGCACAGGTCGAGCCCCAGACCGGGTCAGCCTTGAGCCGGGTGCAGGCGCTGCGCCACGAACCGAAACCGGCCACCAGATCGCTGTCGGACACTGCCGGCAGGGCTTCCCAGGTGGCACTGGAATACGTGGCCAGGGCGTGGGTTTTCGGCTTGGCGCTTTCGCCACCGGTGCAGCCGGCGAGGATCGCCAAGAGCGGGAGGGTAGCGATAAGTGGATGACGCCAGGCCTTGAAACGGCTGTTCATGGAGAGTTTCCTGTGCCGGTTGCAGAAGTGCTCCATGCGCTCAAGCAACCCTTATTGTTAATAGGGCTATTGGTGTTTGGCGGCGACCCGAGGATACTGGCCGCCGATTTCCGTGACCTGAAGCCACCATGACTCTTAAAAGAATTGCTGTTGTATTGCTGGCCTGTCTGACCTTGTCCGCCTGCGGCGGTGTCGACCCGAATTCCCCGCTGGGTCAGCGCAAGGCGATCTTCAAGCAGATGCTCAAGACCGGCGAAGACCTGGGCGGCATGCTGCGCGGACGCATTGCCTTCGACGGGCCGAAATTTGCGGAAGGCGCGGTCAAGCTCGATGCGTTGTCCCATGAGCCGTGGAAACATTTCCCGCAGGTGCGCGAAGAAGATCACACCAGCGCCAAGGATGATGTCTGGCAGAAACAGGCGCGCTTCCAGGAAATGGCCCGCACCCTTGAAGCGGCCACCGGTGAACTGGTGATCGCCAGCAAGGTTCAACCGTACAAGGCCAGTAACCTGGGGCCGGCGGTGCAGAAAGTCGAAGATGCCTGCAGTGCCTGCCATAAAGAGTTTCGCGATCATTGATTTTTGTTGTTTGAGTTGACGCCTTCGCGAGCAAGCCCGCTCCCACACTTGAACGTATTCACCTGAACACCCCGGTCTGATGTGGGAGCGGGCTTGCTCGCGAAGAGGGCATCAAACTCAACGCATTGGCGGTTACTTGTCGAGTTCGTCCAGCGCGTCCTGCAATTCCTTGCGCGATTCGGCGAGCTTGTTCTTGCGCTTGTCGATCTTCTCCGGATCGCCTTTCTTCATGGCCTTGTCCAGATCGGCCTGACGCTTGCTCACTTCGTGCTTGGCGTCGAGCACCTTGTTTTCGCGTTCTTTCTTCAGGCCGGCGTCGGTGCAGTGTTCGGTCACTTCGCGCAGGGCGGTTTCGAGGCCGGCCTGCTGGTCGGCGTTGCCGCGGGACTTGGCCTGTTCGATCTGATTGATGATGCCCTGCTTCTTGGCGGCACAACCGGTCAGGCCCGGCGCGTCTTCGTCGGCCATCACGGGGGCGGCGAGGACTGCGCAGAAAGACAGCAGGGCGAGCGGTGCGAGAAATTTCATAAAAGCTCCATGTGCATAGGCAATCGGTCGGTGAAGCACTGCGCTGTTGGAGCGCTCCGGCGGACATTGGGTTCCCGGCGGGCCGGGGATTGCGTGTTCAGAAGCCGTCGACGCCGGCGGCTTGCAGGGTTTCACTCAGGGCCAGTACCTGCGGGTCGCGAAAAAAGGCGCTCAATTGCGCCGCGCGGCCCGGGCCGATCCCGGCTTCTGCCTGCCATTGTTCGGTGTTGCGTTGTGCCAGCGCCTGCCATGAATCGGCGAGTGTTGCCTGACCGGTCGGTGGCAGCCCCAGGGCTTTGAGCCACTGCAGGAACGGCCGTTGGCGGGCGCTGTGAAAACTGTGCAGCAGGCGGGCACTGCTGCGCTCGCCGAGACCGGCAATGTTAGCAAGCTCCGGCCCGTCGAGGGTCAACCAATCCAGCAGGCTGTTCAGGCGGCCTGTTTCGAGAAGTTTCTCCCAGGTGCCGCGACCGACATGCGACATGGCCAGCCCTTGCTTGCCGCTGAGCCAGGTCAGGCGTGCGAGGAACTGGCTTTCACACCCCGGCGTCGGTTGCCAGCAGCTCAGGGTATGAAAGTCGCTGGCCAGCGGAACGTTCAGATCCGCGCGTTCAGTGCTGCGCAGCACCACGCTGTCGAGACGCGGAATCGTCAGCCCGGCCAGGCTGATTGCCACCTGATCGCCGGGGCGAATGTCCAGTTCCTGCCAGCGCCTGAGTGAACTGACGCTGACTCGTTTGATCTGCCGGTCATCGAGCATTACCGGCGATAGTTCAAGCACCGGCGTAATACGCCCGGTGCGGCCGATCTTGAAGTTCACCTTGCGTACATCGGCCAGCGCCTGGGCGAAAGGGTATTTCCAGGCGACGGCCCAGTAGGGTGGGCGAGCCTGCCAGCGTTCGGCGGGCGGTCGCAGGCTTTGGCGCAGAACCACTCCGTCCGAGGCAAATGGCAATGGCGAGCGATACCAGTGATCGCGCCAGCGTTGCGCATCGTTCAGGCTGGTGACGGCCTGGGTGTAGGGTTCGGTGGTGGGAAA